>NZ_JBFRMS010000015.1:4626-99515 GCF_041470505.1 Vibrio sp. 10N.261.55.C5 | reverse complement strand
TCTTTTCAACGATTTCGGCTTTAACAAATCCGACAGATTCCGATTGGGTTGCTGTTTGGAGTTGACGCCGTTTGGCGAAGAACGTGGATAAACTCAGTCCATGCTCTTCACAAAAAGCGCGTTGGGTAACACTGCTGCTTTCATATTGCTCAAACAGTGATTGCCATTCTAGGTTGGTACGTCGTTTTGCCATTTCAACTCTCCTTTGGGTTGGAGAGTTGATCTTATTCTTCGTGCTGAAGGATTAGAATGCGGTGTTCATGACACGCTTACTCTAATTTTATCCTGCGACCTGTTATCACCAAGGAAGAGCAACAACAGGTGTGATGACCAGTCGAAGTTGATGCTCTATCCCAAACGCGTCAGGGCTTTCAATGTAGTTCCAGTATTGAAGACCAAACTTGATGGGTTTGCCACCAATGAGAGTCGTCTTAGCGAACCCAATACCAATAGGGAATGACAATTTATTTCCACTGCTCGCTTCGTGATTATAGCTCCAAGTTGGTTGCGCTTGAATTTGCCATCCATCGTCTAGATTCGCGGTATAGAAGTACTGTCCACCAGTAATACTCGCGTCGGCGTCATTGCTTCCGCCAGCGTTCCATTGATGGGTAATTAACGCCCCGATAACCCCCCAGCTTTGTACGTAGGCTAAGGCAAACTCTGGACCGAGTAAGAATTGATCGTTACCCAGTTCATCGCTTGTTGCGGTGGGCAGTGTACCCACTATCCCCCCCACGACAATCATGCCGCTCTCAAAGGTATGACCAACGGCCACATCAAAGCCGATATCACCGAGACCTGCGTCTGAATTTTCAAATCTATCGCCCTTGTAATAGGGTTGGTCAAATATTAAAGGTATATTTGGTCTGATAAATAAGTTGGTTCGCTCTGCAATTGGCACAGGGAGAACAGGTTGAAAGCTCAAGCGATACCCGTTCTGACTGTTCGCTGAATTTAAGTCGCCTTGATAGTTCGTCCAATCCAAGTTAAAGGACATCGAGCCAAGCGTTGTGTTTGGGTTGGCTAGCTCTTTAGCTACCTCCTCTACATCTTGCCCCTCGTCGGCTAACACTACGACGGGAAGAGTGACAGCAAAGAAGAATATCGCGCTTAAACTTCGTAATTTAAGGTTTGGCATTTTTTTCCCTGACGAAAACGTTGGTACATAAACGTTTAGCTATGAAGGATTATTTTGTCAAAGTTGCCTTTATAGAGAAGGGCAGCTCTGGAGCGGCAAAGTCAATAGCTGTGGGTGAGATGAGCGTAAAAGTGATTGTTTTTGAGTCACTTTCTCTTGTCACGTTAGATTTGTCTTATCAATGAGCAAAGATGAGGATCAGGTAGATAGCGTGAAATTATTGGTCTAAGATTTTTGACACGTAACACTTATAGTTCATCTCACACACACGGGATAAAATTATGAAACCACTAGAATCATTCATTAAAAAGGCTACGATCGTCGGCTTTGGCCTTATGTCACCACTTGTTATCGCCGCTAATTATGATGTTGTAATTTTGAACGGCAGAGTTATCGACCCTGAAACAAATTTCGATTCTGTTGCTAATGTCGGGATCAAAGATAATAAGATCACAGCAATAACGACCGATAGTATTTCTGGGGATAAAACTATTGACGCTACAGGTAAAGTTGTTGCCCCTGGATTCATCGACGTCCACGCTCATGGTCAAAACATTGGTGACTACAGAATGCAGGCGATGCAAGGCGTTACCACTATGCTGGAACTCGAATCTGGTGTTCTACCTATCAGTGACTGGTATGCAGGACAAGCTGAAAAAGGCTTACCATTAAACTATGGTGCAGCAGCTGGTTGGACTTACGCTCGTATTGCTACATTTAGTGAGACGGAACCCGAAGCGACCGTTGGCTATTTCCAAAAAGCTCAATCACGTAATGATTGGAAGATGGATATAGCAACACCTGAGCAAGAAAGTAAAATCATCAAGCTGATTGAGCAAGGCCTTGATGAAGGTGGCCTAGGTATCGGGATTAACGCTGGCTATGCACCGGGCCATGGTCAAAAAGAATATTATGCATTGGCTGAATTAGCCGCAGAAAGAGACGTAGCAACCTATACTCACGTTCGCTATGCCAGCAATGCCGAGCCACAAAGCTCGTTTGAAGCCGTTAAAGAATTAGTGGGCAATGCCGCTATCACTGGCGCTCATATGCACTTTTGTCATATTAACAGTACTTCATTAAAAGATATCGAAACCATCTTACCTATGGTCAATAAGGCTCAAGAACAAGGAATCAATGTTACTGTGGGCGCTTACCCTTGGGGCGCAGCAAGTACTGTCGTTGGCGCAGCCATGTTTTCTGGTGAAGGCTGGCGGGAACGTATGGGTTCAACCGCTGAAAACTTTCAGCTAGGTAAAGAACGTATGACAGAAGAACAGTTGAAAGACTACCAAGAAAATAAACCTGGTACCTTTATTGTCTGGCACTTCCTAGACGAGCAAAACCCTAAAGATCTTGCTCTATTAGACGCTTCGATTCTAAATCCTAATGTGTTGATTGAATCTGACGAAATGTTCTGGATGCATATGGACGAAGACGGCCACATTGAAAATTATGCAGGTGACGAGTGGCCATTACCAAAAGATCTATTCTCTCATCCTAGATCAAATGGCACCTTTGCTAAAGTACTCAGAGTCTATGTTCGTGAGCGCGGCTTGTTAACGATGACGGAAGCACTACGTAAAATGACACTGATGCCAGCTCAATTAATAGAAGATTTTGTCCCTCAAATGAAAAATAAAGGACGAATCCAAACTAATATGGACGCAGATATCGTGGTATTCGACCCAGAAACTATCGCTGATGTGGGCACCTACCAAGATCCTAACCACCCAGCCGTAGGCGTACATTGGTTATTGGTTAACGGCAAAATCGTTGTCAACAACACACAACTAGATACAGACGTTAAAGCAGGCGAAGCCATTCGACGTTAATTCACCTAATCAATGATAAATCAGACTATAGAAAGCGATACTCAGGTATCGCTTTTTTATCTCACCTCTTCGATAATTTCTTAAAGTGTCACATATAATACTTTTAAATGAATTTTCTAATTGAGGTAACATTTAGATAGATTTGCCAAAAATATTCGACATAAATCACGTTTTTATCATGTCATTGGGCGTAGTTTATTTATAAAAAAGGTGCATAAAAAGGTGCGTACAAAGGGCTTAACACTCCGTTTGATATAAATCCGTACCTATCTTTACTTCCAAACTTCCAACATATTTATATTTTATAGAAGCTAACACTGTTAAGGAAAATTTCAAATATGGACAACAAATCTGAAATCGAACCAAGTAATGATAAAGCGACAAAGTCAGGTGCACCAAAATTACCAGAATTTGAAATAAAAGATTATTCAAAAATCCCTCAACGAACACACAAATATCCTGCATCTGAACGTGCAAAAAAAATTGTTCGAGATTCTATGGCTATTGACAGCCTTTTTTCCGGTCTTTGGCCCTCTCAATGGTCTTCACCTGAAGCACCAGAATTCCATGATGAAATGGACAAGTGCAAAGCCGCTGGATTCAAGGTACTAGCAGCATGTCCTTCCGCAGACTCGTTAGATGCCTCGGTTGAAGGCATTATGAAAGGCGCTCAGTTCTACCTAAGCAAAATGAAAGAACGCCCAGACGACTATATGATGATCCGCACTACCAAAGATATTGATGAAGCGGTAAAACAAAACAAATTGGGTATTTACTTCACTCACCAAGGTACTCAAATATTTGGTGGTGATGTTGATCGCGTAGGACTATGGCGTGAGATGGGCTATGGTTACTGTTTATTGGCATATAATCAACGTAATGATGTGGGTGATGGCTGCTTCGAAATTGAGAACCGTGGTCTAACTGAATATGGAAAAAAACTTGTCGACGCTTATAACCGATACGGTATGCCTGTTGATGTAAGCCATACTGGCGAACGAACCTCCTTAGATGCGATTGAACGCAGTAGTCAACCTGTCATTTCTTCGCATTCAGGTGCGAAAGCCATTGCCGATTATCAGAGAAGCCTTTCTGACGCTGTGATTAAAGGTGTTGCGGCAACCGGTGGGGTTTGCTCAATAAATATGGTGGCTGCCTTTATGGATACATCTAACCCAGATATATTGACGACTGAACAATTATTTCGACATATTGATTATATGGTCAACTTAGTCGGTATAGACCACGTTGGCTTCGGTTCAGACTATATCCCGAACATCAATTTTACAGCGTCTATTATTCAAACACCAATGGGGCAGAACGTATTCCCTGATGGTGGCTATAGTGCCGCTGTAGGAGCAAAAGGGTTTCCTACCCCAGCACCATATCAAATTGTTGCAGCTCTAATTGATACCATGCTTGAAAATGGATACTCAGAAGAAGACTGCAGCAAGTTCTTAGGTGGCAACATGTACCGAGTATTTGATCAAGTCTGGGTATAAGAAGTTTATTAAATTTACTCAATAATTAGCACTTCTAACATCTCGTTTAGAAGTGCTTTTTTAATCGCTTCGAATGAGACTGCAGTTTATGACTGCTCCTAACTTGTTATTGTCCGTGCGACCTCAGGTCGCACGGACAAAAATGGTTTAGAATAAAAGCTCCATTCCATTAAATGGCAGATATCTGCATCTAATCTTTCGGTTATCAATAGCGAATACTTATTATAGTCTCATAGCACACACCATAATCTTCATTATCTCTTCACAATTCAAATTAACCTTTACTATTCAGTTATTTAAAAATTACCGCACTTCATTTTTCCCCTATCTTTGTTAGTTATTATTTCATCATCAATCAAGGCAACGTTCATTCAGCCGACTTAACCTTTCAGGGGATATGATGAAAAAACTAACCAAAGCGATTATTACATGCTTGATGATTGGCTCTATAGGTAGCGGCGCATACTACTACCAAGCTCAGAACGCTCAACAAGAAATGGTGTACACCACTGACATGGTGCGTAGAGGCAACATCAAGGATGTCGTGCTGAGCAATGGTGTGCTTTACCCAAATAAATTGGTTAACGTCGGTGCTCAAGTCTCCGGAGAAATTGAACAAATTGCTGTCGAGTTAGGTCAAGAAGTCCAGCAAGGAGAGTTGATCGGACAGATAGACAGCCTCACTCAACAAAATGAGCTAAAAGAAGCGCTTGCTTCTCTCGACTCTATCGAGGCGCAAATTCGTGCTAAGCAAGCCATGATCAAGAAATCAACCTCCACCTTTGAGCGCTATAAGTCGATGCTAAGTAACAAGGCGTCATCACAAGCGGATTACGACAGTGCTGAAGCAGAGCTTGCTATCTACGAAGCTGAATTAGATCAGCTAGTTGCAGAAAAACAGAAAGCCGAAATCAACGTCGATACTGCTCGTCTAAATCTGAGCTACACCACGATTGATGCCCCAATGAGTGGCACTGTGGTGTACGTTTCAGTAGAGGAAGGACAAACGGTCAACACCAATCAATCTACCCCATCCATTGTTGAGATTGCCGATCTCGATACCATGGTGGTCCGTGCTCAAATTTCTGAGGCGGATGTTATCCATGTCAGTGAGGAGCAACAGGCTTACTTTTCGATTCTTGGCGAGTCAGATACACGCTTTAGTGGCGTATTACGCTCAATTGAACCGGGCCCGACCTTAATGAACGGTGATGATAGCAATCTAGAAATTGGCGACAGCGATGCGATCTACTACAACGCACGCTTCGAGGTGCAAAACCCAGACAGACTCTTACGCATTGGCATGACAGCTCAGGTGTCGATTGTTCTTGATAGTGCGGATGATGCTTTGATGATCCCAGCGCAAATACTACAAAACTCTGGCAAAGATGGCTTTCAAGTTCCTGTTATTCAGGGTGGAAAAGTGGAGCTAAGACAGGTCGAAGTTGGGCTTAACAATAATATATATGCAGAAATAACATCTGGCCTTCAAGAGGGAGATGAGGTGGTGGTTGGTCAAGCCTCGTCAACCGCGTCTAGCGATATGCCCATACGCGGCCAAGGCCCAATGAGGATGTAAGCGATGAATAATCCACTACTAGAAATCAAAGGCGTGAGCCGAGCGTTCCAATCTGGCGATCAAGCACTCACTGTGCTGAACAACATTGACCTAGCGATAAATCGAGGCGAGATGGTGGCGATTATCGGCGCTTCTGGCTCAGGAAAATCTACATTGATGAACATTCTTGGTTGTCTTGATAAACCATCCCAAGGCCAATATCTGATTGATGGTCAGGATGTCTCAAATATGGATGCTGATCAGCTTGCACAACTAAGACGAGAAAACTTCGGCTTTATTTTCCAGCGCTATCATCTACTGAGTGACTTAACGGCGCTTGAGAATGCAGAGATCCCTGCTTTGTATGCGAATACAACCAAAGAGCAACGCCGTAAGAAAGCCGAGCAGCTACTCACTCGATTGGGTTTAGAGGAGCGCCTTGATCATAAGCCCAATCAATTAAGTGGTGGTCAGCAGCAGCGTGTGAGTGTCGCCCGAGCACTGGTCAATGGTGGCGATGTGATCCTTGCTGACGAACCGACAGGTGCGCTCGATAGTCACAGCGGCAAAGAGATGATGCAACTTATTCAGGAGCTTCACGCTGACGGACATACCATCATTCTTGTTACTCACGACCCTAAGGTTGCCGCGTTTGCTGATCGAGTCATTGAGATCAAAGATGGTCAAATCATCCAAGACCAGCAAAACCACGATAAACCTAAATCAAACGTTGTCGCTAAAGAGAACAACGCGATCCAAGAACACAACAAACAACTCAGCATTTTTCGCTATCTAGAGGCGTTTAAGATGGCGTTGCTTGCGATGTCTAACAACCGTCTACGAACCTTTCTGACCATGTTAGGGATCATCATCGGTATCGCCTCGGTGGTATCGGTTGTGGCAATGGGTACTGGCTCCCAGCAAACCATCCTTGAGAACATGGCAAACATGGGCACCAACACGATAGAGATAAAACCCGGAACTGGCAGGGGTGATAAACACTCGGGTCGTATCCGAACGCTTACTGCGGATGATGCCAAAGTGCTCGAAAACTTTGCATTTGTTGATAGCGTGACACCAACAGTACGAGCGAATGGTGCCATTCGTTATGCCAGTGAAGCGCATACAGGAAGCGTTGAGGGAGTGGGTTTAGACTACTTTCGAGTTAAGGGGCTTGAGCTCGATAAAGGGCAGTTTTTCAGTCAAGAGAGTATCGATTCGCTCGAGCAAGTGGCGATCATTGACGCCAATGTCGTAACCGATGTATTTCAGGGGGAGGACCCGATTGGTAAGGTCATCTTTCTTGGTCAATTGCCTGTGCGCGTCATCGGTGTCACCGCAGAGCAAGATGATAGCCTTACCAGCAGCGATACGTTGAATGTTTGGCTCCCCTACTCGACAGTATCGGGCCGATTACTGAACCAAAGCTATGTTAACGACATTACGGTAAGACTCAATGACGAGGTATCAAGTTCAGCGGCTGAACAGGCGATTATCACGCTCATCAAAGCGCGTCATGGTGCCGAGGATTTCTTTACAGTCAATACAGACGCTATTCGCCAAAACATTGAGAAAACCTCATCAACCATGACCATGCTCATCTCAGCCATCGCCTTTATCTCGCTGGTTGTTGGCGGAATTGGGGTAATGAATATTATGTTGGTGTCCGTTACCGAGCGCACGAGGGAGATAGGCATTCGTATGGCCGTCGGAGCCAGACAAACCGACATCCTGCGCCAATTTCTGATTGAAGCTGTGTTAGTCTGTGTTTTAGGTGGCTTGATGGGAATAGGCTTGGCTTACTTTGTTGGCTTTGCATTAGGGTATATGGGTAGTGACATTCGAATGATTTATTCAACAAGTTCTATCATCGCAGCATTCAGTTGCTCGACTTTAATTGGCGTTGTCTTTGGATTTCTACCCGCGAGCAATGCCGCCAAACTCGATCCAGTAGAAGCACTAGCGCGAGATTAAACCAAAAACGACCCATTCCTTATGGTGTGTGTGGCGAACCTTTACTAGGACAGAACATTGAAACTACTCTACAAATTCTTCTTCACTTTCTGTGTGACTAGCTTTACATCGGTGGGATTAATGTTGCTGCTGGTCACGCATAACTTATCTACGGGTTTCAATGATTACGTGGAAGCTGAGGAATTAAAGCATGTTGCCGCGCTACAAGAGCAATTGACTCTTTTTTACGACCAAGAAAAGAGCTGGGAGTCGTTAAAACAAGATGACGCATTGTGGAAAAGTATTGCTAACTTTCATCGAAAAGCAGACCAATCAACACAAGAGGCGGAGAGCGAATATAGCTTGGGTCGCTTACTTCACGTACCGAGACGAGTGAGTCTTTTTGATGCCAATAAAGAGGTGGTGATCGGGCGTAAAGAGTTTCACCCCGATGCGCGCAACCAGCGCATTCTGCATAATGGTAACTTAGTGGGCTACCTCTCATTCATACCCGCTCAAATTAATAGCTACAGTGCAGAGAATGAGTTTCTGGCCAAACAAACCAGAAATTACTACACCATCGCACTTGCTGTGGTTGTTCTGTCATTTGTTACTGCATGGGTTTTCTCGCGACATCTTGTCTCACCCATCAGTCGCCTTATATCTGGTACCTATCGAATGATTCGAGGCGATTATCAAGTTCGCGTTGAGAAACAGAGCAAAGATGAAATTGCTCATCTGGCGGAAAACGTGAATATTCTGGCGCAAACCTTAGAGCAAAACCAAAATAACCGATCGGTATGGATGTCGGATGTTTCGCACGAGCTTAAGACACCATTAACCGTGATGCGTGGACAACTGATGGCCATTCAAGATGGGGTTTTCCAAGCCGATGAAAAGCGCATTCAACTAATGGTGGATCAGGTGGATTCATTAAGCCGCATCGTTAACGACCTGTACCAACTCTCTATCACCGATGTCGGTGGACTCTCCTATAAAAAAGAGGTGGTGCAGCCAGTACAATTGTTACTGGAAGTGTTGAGCGGATTTGAAGCAAAACTCGATCAAAAGCCACTTTCTGTTAACTGTTCGACGTTAACCCCCCTGCTAAACAATGAACGTTGTCAGATACTTGGCGATAGTGACCGCCTGAAGCAGCTATTTACTAATTTATTGGAAAACAGCTACCGATATACGCATGCTAAAGGGCAAGTGAACCTAATTGCTCAGATTGAAGATCAAGACCTCACATTAGTCTTACAAGACTCGGCGCCAAGCGTACCTGTTGAGATGCACAACAAATTGTTTGATCGTTTCTTCAGAGTCGAGTCCTCTCGAAACCGCGAACATGGCGGTTCAGGGCTAGGCTTGGCTCTGTGTAAACAAATTGCCGAAGCGCATCAAGGCATTGTTATTGCTAGTAATTCCCCACTTGGTGGTCTAAAAGTGACCATCCGATTACCACTGTTTAAGGAAGTAAACCTATGACGAAACCTCAAGTTTTGATTGTCGAGGATGAAGCTCATATCGCAGAAGTTCTGGTGGCGTATTGCCAAAACAGTGGCTTTGAAGCAACACATCTCGCGAGTGGTTCAAACGTCATCAACCATATCAGAACTCACCATGTTGATATGATGCTGCTTGATTTAATGCTGCCAGATACCGATGGCATGGATATTTGTAAACAGGTTCGGGCATTTTCTCAACTGCCAATTATTATGATTACGGCAAAAAGCGAAGAGATTGACCGACTGCTGGGGCTTGAGTTTGGCGCCGATGATTATATCTGTAAACCATTCAGTCCACGCGAAGTCATCGCCCGCATCAAAACGGTGCTGCGCCGAGTGACACCGATAAATTCGGCAAATCAGCAAGCATCCATGATCATCGACTCTGGTTTTGAAATGAAGCCTGATGAGTTTGAAGTTCGCTTTGAAGGAGCTTTAATTGACCTGACGCCACAAGAGTTCAAGATCCTAAAACTGTTTCTTGAGAACACAGGTCGAGTGTTCAGCCGTGACGATATCTTAAATCGGGCTTATTCAGACACGGCTGATGTATCGGATCGCAACATCGACACTCACATCAAGAATATTCGTAAAAAAGTAGGCCAAGTCTCTACGGGCGAATCACCAATTCGCTCTGTTTATGGTGTTGGTTATAAGTTTACTCAACGAATTTGAGAGGTAAGTATTGCAGCTTCAGATGTGCTCGTAACTTGATGTATGGAATCCACTCCCTCCTTAGCAATCTAGACTTAGGAGTGTGAGAAAAAACCGAGGGTTCCAATATGTTGACTAAAAATGTTATCGCTATCGACTTAGCAAAAAATGTTCTTCAAGCCTGCCATATCAGCATTCATGGTGAGCTAATGTCCAATAAACCTCTGAGTCGCCAGAAGATGAAAGAGTTCTTGGCAAAGGCTAAGCCTTCGATTGTCGCCATGGAAGGTTGTTGCGGTTGCCATTACTGGGGGCAATTAGCAGAAAAACTTGGGCATGAAGTCCGAATCATTAACCCTAAGAAGGTGAAAGGATACCTAGAAGGTCATAAAACGGATCATAATGATGCTCTCGCCATCGCTAACGCCGCTATACAAATTGGTATCAAGTACAGTCGTCCAAAGTCATTGGAACAACAAGCTATGCATTCTTTAGAAACTAGCCGTAGATTCTTATCTCGTAGTGTTGTTTCCCTAGCTCTTCACATTAGAGGGACAATTTTGGGCTACGGGATAGCAAACCCTAGAGGTGAAAAAGGCTTAAAAGCGTCGGTTCAAACCGTGCTTGATGGCGATACACCAATACCCTCCAATGTCGTATCCGTTCTGTCGATGCTTTGGGAGCAATATAAAGAACTTAAAGCAAAACTCATCGCATTCGAAAAAGAGAAAAATGCTTTAACCCGTCAGATAGAGCCGTGCCAACAATTAATGGGCATTGAAGGGGTTGGTGAAACAACTGCTGCGATGCTCTATACAACTCTTGGTGATGGAAAGCAGTTCAAGAATGGAAGACAAGCTTCAGCATTTGTTGGTCTTACACCTAAACAGCACAGTTCAGGAGGCAAAGTTTTTATGATTGGGATCGATAAATGCGGTGGTGTGAAGGAGCTACGCTCGCTTCTTTATCTTGGCGCAATGTCATACGTTGGGCGACTACCCGAAAAACCGAAGACTCAGAAGGACGCTTGGTTGAGGAGCATCATAGATCGTATCGGCTTCAAGAAGGCCTGCATTGCACTGGCTAACAAAGTGGTACGTACTGCGTGGGCAATGCTTCGGTATGAGACTGAATATAAACCAGTATTACTCACTCATTAATCACTACCAAATTTTTAAATTTTACAAAATGATGATGCATAAAAGGTAAGACTAACCTACTGAGAACCTGGCCATTCTGTCATGCTGTAAAAAGCTGCTAGCGCGATAAGGACAGTAGGTGCGCAAAACATCAAAGGCTAGAGGGTAGCTCCTTCAATAAGAAGCCGAATATACGACCGCATCTTAACTTTTATTGCCAAAATCACTTTGTAAATACGTGGATTCCATATACGTATTGGGGCAAAAGCTTGCTACAACAAAAGACAGAATAGATAAAAAGCATCGAAAAGCATCGAAAAGTTTCGAACTTTATTGTAACTTTTTGCTTTGAGTTAGCCTATTGAGTGGCATTGAGTTTTGATCTTTATTGTCAATTCTTTGTTATAGCGTCAAGTAGCAATCAGCCCCGCGTAACAGAAAAGTTTCAATCTTTGTTGTTCACCGACATTATTAGCTGTCAGTCATCGCTGATTTAAACACTCTGTCATCCACTCTTCCACTTCATTGTCGAGCCAAGCAACAGCTCTTTCTCCTATAGGTGCGGGCTTAGGAAATGAGCCCTCACTTATCTTGCGATAAATAGAGAATCTGCTTAACGCAGTCTTTTTCATGACTTCTTTTATTTTAAGAAATCTCATTGGTATGCCTTATTTATAATTACTCGCGAAAATGTATACCTTTGTGACTTCAAGGAACCACATTAGTTAGGTGACCTTTGAGAGACTTCCGCTCTAGAGGTAAAATTGAAATCTAGTGGCCATCTGATACCCATATGTTTCTTCTCTGATATATCGAATGGTACGACCCAAAGCTGATGTCCATCTCCCAATTCAAAGGGGAAATGCAGTGCTTCATCAAAGTTATCTTGGCTAGGGTAAATAAGCACTACATCCTGTCCACTTTCATCATCCGCAAGGTATTTTTTTGCATAAGCAAACAGTTGGTAAATATCCGATTGGGAGATATTTGAATTACTTAACTTGGTATTGAGGAGCTTCCACTTCGTATCGAGTACGACTTGATTGGAGCTCCCTTCCTTAATAATCAAATCTGGGCGTAAACTGAATTTGTTTCTACCGTCATAACGGGCAAGGTACTCAGCAGTAACTTGTGTACTAACACTGAGCTTAGGATGACTGACCGCTAGTTGTTCTTTTAAAACTTTAGCAACGTAGTCTTCAAATACCTTCTCCATAGGGAATAAAAGAGAAGCTGCGTTAGCACCACCTTTCATCGTTTGTGGAGAAAAGCCTTCTAAGATTAGTCGACACCAGTCTAAAGGTATTTGGTAGTAACTCATCCCTCTATCAAGCCTGACTTTCGAAAAATCAACGCTGTAGTCCTTACTCTCTGGTATTTCATTGAATACAAAGTCTAGCTCTTGTAACAACTTCTGATTTTCTGCACTCCGCGTATAGCCTTTCACTCGTTTTAGAGCACTATGCATTAACCGGTTTACGGGACGATCGAGTAAGAACTCATCGTACTCACAGTAAAATTTATGCTTACTAATGGAGTTATGCCTAACTTGTTTTCCTACATTCAGCTTCCCCTTTAAGAAACCTAAATTGTCTTCCCTACGTACATAGTCGCTTCTTAAGCCACGTTTTACGAGCGTGTTCACCGACTGTAAGAACTGGCCTATAAATACCTCTAACAACGGCATTCTTTGGCGAGTAATATTAGCATTCGAGGTTTGAATATGTGAGAAACCTTTCAACGCACGTAACATTACTAGTAGTGTGTGCCGAGCTTTCACATAAGCGTCATCATAGTTGTTGTCACTACCTTCATCTGTGAAGCCTTTTCCGATTTTAGGCAAGATTTCAATTTGCGTTTTATCTGGCGTAAACATAACTCCTGCATAGTTTTGAACTTGCAGAACTTCCATACCATTTCGACGACGTAATTGAAGAAGATTTCTTTCATTCTCATTACTTAAGCAAAGCTGCTTGAGATATTGATAAGCTGATATAGAGATAGCTTGAACGTGTGAAGATGCAGTCTGATCTTCCAGCACATCTTCACTCACTAAACAGTCATACTCAAAGAGAGTAATTTCTTGTTTGGCTTTCACTAGCCTTACTCACTATCTTTTGCGTAGATAGCTTTGAACGCTGCCGGGTTTTGCCAAACAGTCCCTGCCCCAAAAGGCTTGAATGAGTATGTCACTTTACAATCCTCATACAGCTCCAATCCATGTTCAGGGCCAAATAACTCACTGTAGGAGTCTTCAGTTCTTTTTAAAAATTGTAGTCTCTCATCTTGCTTCAAACTGTCACCAAGGACTAAACGAATCTTGCTCCAATCTTCATAAAAATACTCTTCCAATAATGGGATTATCTTGTTCTTAAACGCTGACTGTAGCTCGATAAACGCCTTACCTTCATCAACCTCATTGAAAACAGGGAACAAAAAAGCATGACCGAGCGTATGCTCACGATCATAGAGAACTTCAATTCGCTTATTTAGTGTTTCTAGCAATTTAGATAAATTGATGCCCTTAACTTCTTTATCAGCAAAAAGCTTGGGGTTTGGCATCATCTCTTTAAAGTCAAAACGACGACGTAATGCAGTGTCCATCATTGCCAATGAACGGTCCGCCGTGTTCATAGTGCCGATGATATATAGGTTATCTGGCACTGAGAAAGTATCACCAGAATAAGGTAGGATTACTTCTAGCGGCTCCTGCGCACCTTTGCGCTTAGAAGGTTCAATCAAGGTAATCAGTTCCCCAAAAATTTTTGAGATATTACCTCGATTGATCTCATCGATAACTAATACATAGTTTTGGCGTTCTGTTTTGACTTCGCGCTTACTATGCGCAAGTTTTTCTAAATGCTTGATCAAAGCAGAATAGTAAGGGTTCAACCCTCCATTAATCACTCGATCACCATGAAAGATGTCTTTTAAGGTTTTTACACTCAAAGAATGGGTTGATTCACCTTTGTCTTTTTCAAAGCAAATTGTGTTGTTATCGACATCAGTCACTATAAAAAACGTACGAACGGTGTCGATTCGAACGCCCTCTTCCTGTTCAGATAAACTATTTAGAAAACGCCCCCACAATGTATCAAAATCATCTTTCTCATCCGTGGTTTTGGTTTCTTGGTAGTCCTTAGCTTTTTCACAGAGCGCCTTAAATACACCCTCTTTTTCATAGTAAGAAATTTGACCGCCTTCTGTTTTAGCACTAAGTCCTTCCACAAATTCTTCATACCCATAGCTTTGATGGAATGTGACAAAACGAATTCGACCAGCGGCAGTCAGTGCTTTGTATTTTTTCGTTAGTGAGCCTCTTTGCTCTTCTGATACACCGGTTTCAGGATCAATGTTTATGCTGGCGTAAAAGTCAGGATCAGCGGCTTGAACTGCGGCTTCGATAGTGTGGTATGTTTTACCTGTTCCCGGTGGGCCATAGAGAATTTGATTTAGGGGAGCGGCATTTGTATATACGTTGTTTTTGAACACGTCATACTCCTCTTTTGGCTCTTCAACCAGGACTTCAGAATTCAATGGATAGTCATGTGCAATGTTTTCATAAACTGAAAGTAACGAGTCTAGATCCGAAATAAGCTCTTGTTCAGAAGGAATAGACCCTACAGGGTAAAATTTGGCGACAACATTAGGTTCTTCATAAGATTTACCAGTAATTGTCTTTGCTTTTAAGTCTAGCGGACCTTTAGTCCAGCCTTTTTGAGTTAGCAACAATTCACAATATGGGTATATTGAGTCAGCGTTTTTCTTAGCTTCGTGCTTAGCCCCTCTGGTACCAAACTTTTCTTTTAGCTTGGTTGTACCTTGGTTAAGAGAAAGGTATACCCCGCTTCCATCAGCACAAAACAAATACACAGGGTAAATCCCGCCTTGAGTCGTCTGAGTTATAGCACTATGCAGGATAGAAACCCAAGGAACATCAGCCCAATTCCCAGCACCGATCGATCCCTTTAAAACAAAGGCACTCTCCTTGGTGCTAGCAATATTTTCTATTTCTTGAACAAGCTCGTTTCTAATAACTCGACCAAGACGGTGCCCAGAAAAGGCTTCCTTTTTAGCGCTCTGCCAGTTCTCAAGTACATCTTTTAGCTTTTCTCTTAACATTGTACCTACTACCTTTCTTATTATTTTTACCCTGAGCCAACAATATGAAGAACTAGAGTTCCTCCGCACCTGCACCTAAGAAATATTCGTAAGTTTCGTCGAACAGTGCCTCTTGAGGGAAATAAAACACTACGCCATCTCTACCCCTTGTCATCAGTACCCGGTAACTATTAAGTTTTATTTGATAGGGGTCTCTCACTTTTTGATTCCCCTTGTAAAGTTGCCACCCTCTCCCGTCAAAAATAAAGTCATCAGCCCAAACAAGAATCGGCATATCAAGCTCTAAACCTTGGCACTTAAATTCATCGATGGTCCGCTCAAACTGACAACACGATTTTGGAGCACTCACATCATCATGAAACCATGGACCGACAGTTTCTTCAGTGTACTTCGTATTACTGGAAGAACTTAATAACCCGTACTTCTTGGCTGTGCCTTGGTACCTGGTTCTGCAATACCTTTTAGCTTTATCCAAATCTCTGGTTAGATAGATATTGAAACCGTCTTTAATCGTCTGCTTAGCCAGCGCAACATCCGGCTTATCATTCAAAACACCTTCCACCCACTTAGGATATAAACTTGCGCTATGAGATCGTAAAGACTGATCTAAATTTAGCAATGGGTTTACTCGAACACGATTACTGCTCATGAATTGAAAATGATGCTCTAACGCTGGTGGGCAAAAAACAATCCAAGGCTCTTCACTACTTTTCAAAGCATCACACCAAAGAGAAATACCCACCTCTTCACCTACATAAATCTCTTGTCCCTCTCCAACTAGAGCGACATAGTGACAAGGCGTTTTATCTTTATCTTTATCTGCGATCCTGATGATGCAAGAAGGCTCCGACATTTGGTAATTCTTGTTTTTATTTTCGTCCCACATCCTCTGGGCTTCATCATAAACAACCAAATTAGTGTGAGGGGTTGTACGTGGCTTCATATATTCGCGTTTAAAGTCTTTCAACGCGCGAACAAACGTTTTGTCATCAAGAGCATATTGCAAGACATCTACCAGCGGGCCATTCCCAGATAAAAACTGGCCTCTTTTGTTCCGATGTACAAACTCCAAACCCAGCAACGTCTTCCCTGCTCCAGGAACACCAGTAACCAGGGTCAATACACTCGCCCGATTTCTATTTCCTTCACTCTCAACCCAAGCAGTTACTTTATCCAACTCATCAAGCGCTTCATAAATCCCTGCGCTTTTAGCGCTCTTTAGTTCTTCTATTGGGTTGTTTTGAAATATCTCTACTGCCGCATCCACTAAATTTGGTAATGGCGCATAAGGCGATTCAAGCCACTGTTTTAAATCAGTGTTAGTTGGAGCGCCCGTTAAGTACTTATCAAGAAAGGCTTTGAGTTTATCGCTAGATAGGATTGAGATATTACTTTCGATATCCGTTAATTTACCGGTGGATTGAGTCAAAACCAAACCGGCAATCACCTCTAGCGCAGCGCTTTCATGATGGTAATTGCAGAGATCTCGATAATAGCCACACAACTGGTCATAATCGGCTCGCTGATAGCGATCCTTCATTTTGAATTCTAAAATGAATAGCTTATTTTCGACGAGAAGCAGAACATCGGGTCTACGCCCTCCTTCCATTGGTAGAGCGTACTCAAAAATAATATAGCCATCAGATTGGGCACGCTTGGAGAGTTCTTTCTGAAGATGATGAAAACAATCAACCCAAGCTCGTTTCTGAAGTTCACCGAGCTCTAAGCCAGGGAAGTTGATACAAAACTCAGAACACATGTTGGCCAACCAGTTTTCTTCTTGTTCTTGAAGAAAGACATCAATCCTATTTGCATAGCAATAAGTCATTCACGGTCCTCTTCAGTTTGCTTGCAACTTTGCAACGATGGGAACATCAGCTGCAGCCCAATCTAAAGAAGTTAGTTCATCGAGATTTAACCACAATGCTTGAATATGCTCAGTAAGTACTATCTTTCGGTTTTCGACAGGACATAAATAAGCGTGCATCGTGATATGAAAGTCAGGGTAAGCATGCTCAACCGTCATGAAATAATCTACATGTTCGATATTCAGATGCAGCTCTTCATTCAACTCTCTTTTAATGGCTTCTTCTCTCTGCTCACCTACTTCCACTTTCCCGCCGGGAAATTCAAACTTCTCATGGATATAAGCTAACTTTGAAGGACCGCGCTGAACACACAAAGTTTTATCTTCATGTTGAATAATGGCCGCTACTACTTCTATTTTTTTAACCATATTCACTTGCCCCTAACTATTCTTCTTATAATTCTCAGCCTGCTCTAGCACGCCTTTGTAAACATCATCATTGGCAACTGGTGGGAAGCCGTATTTGTGTAGCAGCAAGATTAAATCCACTTTCAACTTGGCTTTGATGTCATCGCGGCCTGCCCAGTCTGGGTATTGAGCGACATTGTCTACTGTGGTTTTCATCTCCTTCGCCAGTTCGAGCATCTTGTCATCGTCGTAAGTGAAATCGTACTTCTTGCGCATGTGGTTCAAGATATCGAGGAACGCTTTCTCTTCTAGGTCGATGCCTAGGTCTTCAAACGAGCCCATTTCTTTCACGATATCAAAGATAATGTCCGTCATTTCTTGAGAGAAGGTATCGAACTCCTCGCCATTCAACACATCATTTTCACGGCGTTCGTTATACTGCTCCACCAGCGATTGGAAGCGCTTAGAGAAGTTCATGCCTTGCAGCTGGTTGACCTTTTTAAAGTCACTTATCGCCTTCTCTAACAGCTTTTGGAGCAACTGAATCTTGGTGTTTGGCAGCTTAATCTTGTTGATACGAGCTAGGTAATCTTCGTCAAAAATATCGATAGCTTCGGCGTGCTCATCACCAATCGTAAAGATCTCTTCTACTCCATCGGCACGAAGTGCTTCTGCCACTAACTCACGAACACGTCTATTCATTTGTGCCGTGTCTGGTGCATCACCTTTGGTTAGCTTAAAGATGATAGAGCGCACTGCGATATAGAAGTGAATTTGGTCACGCTCTTGCTGAGATAACAATTCACTACCACAGCAAACATCATAAGCCGCCTTCATACGGCCCACTAAAGCCATGAATCGGGTTTCGCCTTTCTTGGTTTGAAGGATGTATTCTGCCGACTGATTAAGGCACTCCAGCTGCTTACACGGCTCTCCTGTGTAATAACCTGACGTATCGAACTTGTGGAACATCTGTCTTAATAGATCGAGGTGGTTCTTCACCTCAATGACAGAAAAACGAATATCTTCAAAGTTAGTCTCATCAGCCTTTGAATACATTGCTAAGGCTTGATTCATTCGCGACTTGATACCAATGTAATCGACAACCAGCCCTTTCGCCTTGCCTTCAAACTTACGGTTAACACGTGAGATGGTTTGAATCAGGTTGTGTTTCTGCAACGGCTTATCGATGTAGATAGTATCCAATTCAGGAACGTCAAAACCTGTTAACCACATGTCGACTACAATGGCTATTTTGAAATTCGACTTAGGACTCTTAAACTGCTGGTCGAGCGATTTTCGATATTCCTTGGTTCCTAACAGGCTGTACTGATCAGGATCATCGTCTTTGCCGCGCGTCATCACCATTTGCACCATCGCAAGTGGCTTTAACTCTTCTTTCTCTTTATCAGTCAGCTCGACGCCATCAATTGATAGCTTTTCCTCAAACCATTCTGGCCTTAAGATTTTGACTTGCTTATAAAAATCAAACGCGATTTCACGACTCGCACAGACAAACATCGCCTTGCCCTTTATCGTAGAACCTTCTTTAACTCGCCCTTCATAATGTTCAACAAAGTCTTTCGCCAAAGCTTCAATACGGTCAGGGTCGCCAAGAATCGCGTTCATATTGGCAGTAGCTTTCTTACTCTCTTCTATCTGATGTTCATTGGTGCCAGCTTCTGCGCACGCTTGGTAGTATTTCTCTACCTCTTCAAGCTTGCTGTTATCAAGAATGACTTTGGCTGCTCGGCCTTCATAAACAATACGAACCGTAATTTCATCATTAACCGATTCTGTCATGGTGTAGCTGTCTACTGCATCACCAAATACATCAAGGGTGGCATCTATCGGCGTTCCGGTGAAACCAACGTAAGTCGCGCTTGGTAGAGAATCGTGCAGATACTTAGCAAAGCCGTATGTCTCTTTCACATCGACGGCTATACCATCTTGATATTTGATCACCACTTTCTTATCGAGGTTGACCTGTGAACGGTGAGCTTCATCGGAAATACAGATGATGTTTGTACGCTCTGAAAGCAATTCGATGTCTTCGGTGAACTTATGAATGGTAGTCAGGAACACACCACCACTCTTGATGCCTTGCAGCTTGTCTCTTAAATCTTGACGGCTTTTAACTGGCACAACCATCTCATCACCAATGTAATCAGAGGCATTACAGAACTGTTTAGAAAGCTGATCATCGAGATCGTTACGGTCGGTAATAAGTACAATGGTCGGGCTTTCAAAATCGATGCTTTTCATCAATAGGCGCGATAGAAATTGCATGGTGAAGCTCTTACCACACCCTGTTGCACCAAAGTAAGTGCCGCCTTTACCACTTCCGTATGGCTTACGTTCTTTGTCGATGTTGTAGTAAAGCTTACGCGCTGCGTAGTACTGCGGGTAACGGCAACAGATTTTTATCTCTTTCTTTGAAGTATCAGGGAAGAAGACAAAGTTCTTCACCACATCAAGTAATCTGGTTTGGTTAAATAACCCAGCAATCATGGTGTAGAGAGAGTTAATACCCTCTTTTTCGGTAGACTCATTACCCGTTACTTTGCGCCATGCGTAGAAGAACTCATACGGCGCAAACAGGTTACCCATTTTGTTGTTCACACCATCACTGATGATGCACATCGCGTTGTAGACGAACAGCTTGGGAATATCACGGCGATAACGCACACAGATTTGCTTCCATGCATCAAAAATGGTCGCGTCTTTCTCTCGCACGGCACTTTTAAATTCAAACACCACCAGCGGTAAGCCGTTCACATAAAGGATGCCATCAGGGATTCGAATTTGTTCATCGACCCCCTCAATCTCTAGCTGGCTAACGATTTTATAGATATTGGTGTCAGTCGCTTCTAACCGATTTGTTTCTAGGTACGTAACCTTACCTTCAGCAACTTTTCTATCAGAGTTGTCTGCTTTAGATTTATTCTCTAGCAGCGGGACAAACATCAAGCGTAAGGCTTGTGCCAAATGTCTTGTATCGATTAACTCAATATAGAGGTCTTTCTTTGAGCGATCTTCACGCTTAAACAGAAAGCCATTGGTTAGCCATTGGCAGAAGGTTTTATTGCTATGGTATAAATCACTGGCAGGCAACGTTGAGATCATACGAACAATGGTGTCAATTTCGCTCTCGGTGATACCATCGCCTCGGTACTGCTTGGCAAGGTAGCGGCGTAAGTCACCTAAGATGAGTACTTGTTCTTTGTCTTCACGCGCTATTTGTTCACCCACTACGTGTGGGTAGCCTTGCTCACCCAATAGCTCAATAATGGCCTGTTCTAATTTGGCTTCTGTGAATTTTAAGCTCATCGCCTTTTCCTACTGCTGTTTGACGTTGTTTGTTGTTTTCTAAATTGAGTTATTTAAATTTGTTTTGTAGTAACTCGGTTTCGGGCTTTGTTCCATTTTCTCAACACCGCAGATCTTGTCACCTCCGCAGAATCAGATATATTTTGAATAATATTTCTGAATTAAAGCGAACATATTACGCTTACGCTTGTACGTGGTAGCGAGTTGCGCCACCTGACTATAAAATGTCGCCAATTGAGTAGGATGCGATTTCAGCATATTCTCTAAACGTCGAAGTAACTCTAAAGCTTGATCGTAAGCCGTATTATTGGTCTGTTCGATATAAGATGAGACTGCTCGCAGATAATAATCCAGCGTATTTTCAGGTTTATCATCCACAATATGATCGGCAAGCGAAATAAGTCCTTGTATTGATATTTTATGTTCGGCAACCCATTCGCACGCTTTGTCTAATTGCTGGTTATCGATATAGAACAGAACCAAGGCATCCGTACGATCAGAAGCTTGATTATAGCGGTCTGGTTGTTGATAGGCATTGGCAAGTAGCAGTTCAGTGCGGGAGAAAAATTCAACATCATCAATTTGGTAATTGGCTTTAAACTTCGCTAACTGTTGATAATATTGAAAGCTTGGTGATTGTTCTAACAAACGGTTAGCTAATACCCATGCAGAATGGATTTCACCTAGTTCAACATAAAGACGGAATTGAGCTTGTTCGCACGCACGAAGTTCATAATCACTCGCCATTTTTTTCGCCTTAGCTAACCAAAACTCAGCTTCTAACGGCTCTTGCTCATCAATGAACATATCAACAACTTCAAGATAATCTCGACACGTTCGAGCTATTTTTTGTTTAATTTTCGCCACTTCACGCCAATCGGAGCTGTGTTTCATTAACGGAACTGCCCATGAGCGTAAGTTCCAGCTACTCTCATCTTGCGATGCTTGATCTATCGCTTGGCGGCATAAGGTTAGAAAGTGGGTGTTAGATTGCCAAATCGCTCCAAAACTCTCTTCAATCGAAGGAAATACGTCAAATTCATAATGGGTCAAACGCTCAAACATCCACTGCGCTTTCTCTTGCTCACTCCAATTAAGCTTTGCCAGCGTCTTTGGCATGTGTTCGTTAATCATGCTTTCAATGCCATAACGATCGCCATTGGAGTCATCAATTTGCTCTAGCACCTTATTCAACCGTTCAACAAGGTAGTTGATTAATTTCCATTGATGATCGGCGTTAAGGCTTTGCATTGATTCAATGATCATGTTCAATTGAATTTCTGCTGAGTTGAAATAATCATGGCTTTCTCGCCAATCCCAGAGCTGTTCTCGCGGTAAGGCTTGGGTAACCAACTTTTTCAGCTCGCCATATACGGCTGGCTTTTCGCGTATTTCAATTTTTGTCAGCAGTGCATTCCATGTGTACTCATCTTCTTCTAGGTATTCGAGTAGCATCTCTACCATGGCCTCTTCACCAAGGCTTTGCAGGTGATTTTTTATGGTATCTCGTTCACTACTTTGGTTTAAAGCTTGTTCTTGGTCTTGTAGGCAAAGGGCAACCGCCACGCCGTGCTTGCACAACATTTGATATTGCGCCGCAGGGCAAGTACAAGTGCCAACCAGATCGCCAGTGAAATCGAGGCTCACTTGATAATTGAGGCTGCCTTTGACCTGTGCGGTCGCGGTGTTGCCAACAAGGTTAAGCTTGCGTACTGCACCACTGCGTGAAAGCAAGATGCCTTTTTGCAAAGTGCTTGTTTCACACAGTGTCGTCAATTCAGAAATGTCGATTTCACGAGTATTAGTTGCGTTCATTATATTATGGTTCCACCTACGCTTTGCTTTGTTCTATTTCGGATTCATCTAATTCCCACCTTCGTTATCTCAGAACCGAGGCGCGAGGTATCTGAGATCTCGCTTTTCACCACCGTCAAAAACGAGATTCCTGATAAGTTCGTCCCTCACTTTCTGGAATGACGAAATGTTACTCTCCGATTGCTTTCGTTGCTTCTACTTGCAGATTTTCTAAGTCGATTTCGCCGGAAAGCAACTTAGGAAGCAAGGTGTCGCGCAAACCTTCTAAGCTCCGATTCTCGATCTGATTTGACTTAATCTTGTCGAATAACGGCTTAACCAATGTATCAAAACTATCCAGCACCTCTTTTGAAGGAACAACGACTGGTAATGCTTTGATAATTTTAGAATTTACAGCTTTTGCTATTGAAGAGGTACTTCCTAAAGAGTCAAAGTTAAACTGCTTCATGTATGAATATAAATAATTGGTAGATACACGGGCATCTTTGCTCAACTTGTAGTGAGCTATCGCCTCATTAGTCGCCATTTCTCCATGGGTGATCGCTACACGCCCAACAGTCAACTTAAAACTAAGAATCAAAGAGTTGTGAGGAATTACATTAACATTAAACTTATCGACAGCTTCTTGTGTAAGATACTCCGATGAGTCAAGTGCATACGTTCCTGTATTACCCATATCTCTTATAGAAATCCAAGTAACATCTTTGCTATCTTCTGAAAACCATTGAGGCTCTTTTCGCGGAGGGGTTTTACCGATAGCAACAGTCGCAACGTTTTCAGATGGCAAGATTTCCCAACCTTCAGGAATCAAACCTAACTCCGACTCAACAAGCTTTTCTGGGAAAAGCGAGGCAACTTCTTTTGAAAGAAAAGGCGCATCCATCCCTTTTGGTTGTTCGCCATTCATTTTGGCTTTTACAGGATCAAAATCGACAAACCAAGATTTGAACAACGTTTGCGCCATTTGCTCTAGGGTTTGGTTGATTTGGTTGTTGAGGGTGATTTTTTGGTCCAACGAATCTAAGTATGAAGCGATTCGTCGTTGAATATTAATATTAGGAAGAGTCAGTTTATGTTCGCGTAACTGGCCTAGATTAAAACCTGGTACTGCTGCGCCAATTCCATTTTGGAGAATTTCTTTTTGCTTCTTCGGACCGGAAAACATGTAATAGACAAATAAAGGATCTGCCTTGTCAACATCTAAAGTCACTTTCATTTGCTTATTGGAGATAATGTACTCGTCAAATTGGCGTTGTTCATCGAGTAAACCAACTTGATTGATTGTCCCCCAGCAAGTAAATATCAAATCACCCTTTCTCACAACAGAGCGCTTAAACTCAGCTGCTTTTTCTTCACTTACAAATACCAAGCCATCATCTGACATTCTATCTGAAGTATTGGCACTTAAATTTCCACCTCTAATAACAGGAATTCCGTTCTCTTGGAAAAACTTAGAGCTAATGGCGGATCCAAAAGGTCCAGTTGCTAGAGCTGATTTTTGCTCACTAGCTAACTCTTCCAATGTAAATGTTTTCCAATCACTCCCCATAGCCCAATGCCTCCAAGTTCTGGCGAATGGTTTTGTCTAGCTCTTTGGATTGATTCATTTGGCTGTACAGGGTTTGTGAAAGCTCGCTCATCTTGGTTTCAAACGGAATGCCATCATCTTCAACTTCCGCAGCGCCAACATAGCGTCCCGGAGTCAGTACAAAATCATTAGCCTTAATATCAGCAATGGTCGCTGATTTGCTGAAGCCTGCTTTGTCTTCATACCTCTCGACTTTGCCGTCGCCACGCTCAATACGCGCTTTAAGTTCTGCTTCATCACAGCGCCAAGCGTGGTATGTATCGGCAATCAGCGCGATATCATCTTTAGTCAGCTCTTTATTGGTGCGGCTAATCATGGTGCCCATTTCACGAGCATCAATAAACAACGTCTCTTTTTGGCGGTTACGGAAACCTTTGGTGGTGTTCTCGGTTTTGTCTTTAGTGATAAACCAAATGCACACAGGGATTTGCGTCGTGAAGAACAGTTGTCCCGGCAAAGCAATCATACACTCAACGCGATCGTTCTCGATTAGCTGCTGGCGGATCTCACCCTCACCTGACGTATTTGAACTCATAGAGCCATTCGCCAATACAAAACCAGCCGTGCCTGTTTCACTTAGCTTAGAGAGCATATGCAAAATCCAACCGTAGTTGGCGTTGCCTGTTGGCGGTGTACGGTAGCCAGCAAAGCGCGCATCATCGGTTAGCTCGGCTTCATTACGCCAACCTTTAAGGTTAAACGGTGGGTTTGCCATGATGTAATCGGCTTTTAAGTCTTTATGCTGGTCAGCAAAAAAGGTATCAGCTGCACGCTCACCTAAGTTGCCCGATAAACCACGAATGGCTAAGTTCATCTTCGCCAGTTTATAAGTGGTCGAGGTCAGCTCTTGGCCATAAATCGCGATATCTTTGGTGCGCCCTTCGTGCTCTTTAATGAACTTTAAAGACTGAACAAACATACCGCCGGAGCCACAAGCCGGATCGTAGATCTTACCTTGGTAGGGTTCGAGCATTTCAGCTAACAGTGTTACCACTGACTTAGGCGTGTAAAACTCGCCACCGCCTTTCCCTTCGGTTGCTGCAAACTTACCTAGAAAGTATTCGTAAACACGACCGACTAAGTCTTCTTCGCTCATGTCACATTCGTTAGCTAACGTATCGATGTTTTCAATGCTGTCGATAAGTGACGCCAGCTTTTTCACTTCCAAACCTTGGCGCGAGAAGTAGTTGTCTGGCAGGGCGTCTTTTAAGCTAGGGTTGTTTTTTTCGATAGTCGATAAAGCGGTATCGATGATGATAGCGATATCATCTTGCTTAGCGCGTGCTTTAACAAATGACCAACGCGCATCTTCTGGTAAAAAGAAGATGTTGTCTTGTTGGTAGAACTCTTTCATCTCAACAAAAGCTTCTTGCCCGTCGTCTATCATCTTCTGACGGCGTGCTTCAAACTTGTCGCTGATGAACTTTAAGAACACAAGGCTTAATACCACGTGTTTGTATTCAGATGACTCAACACTACCACGCAACTGATTAGCGGTATCCCAAAGGGTCTCTTCAAAGCCTTTGGTCACTTTTTTAGCTTTTGATACGGGCTTAGCTTTTGAGGCGGGTTTCTTGTTAGCGGGTGCTTTTGCCATGTTGTTAATTACTCGAATAATGTAGGACTCTGCTTTCAAGCGCAGACTATTGAGGGCGATTATATATGAAATTGAATGAGTTGAATTGATAAAGCTCCAATTTTAGGCGCTTTTTACGTGCCTTAAGATAAGGAAATATCCAAATGATCGAGCATTTTAAAAAAGCCACAAAATTCGTTTAATCTTTATAAATAATTCAGTGGCTAGATTAGCAGCACTTAACAGTCTTGTAGGCACTCTGCATGAGCTTCACAACATTTGATTGATTACCCCAAGGTAAACGTGCCTATCTCCGCACTTACAGGGGAGCTCAACATTTACGTGACTAAATTTGATGTAACCTTACGGCTATTTGATTTGCCATGATTGACTCTTGGGTTATCCCTTTTTCCAATTCAGACATTATGGACTCTAACTTAGGGGGGATAAGTTTTGAGACACGATCCCAGTTTTGGTATTGGTCCGAAAATAGCTCTGATCGGCCATGTTCTTTGAGAGTATCTGTTGATAAATTAGGTAGTAGCATATAAGTCGCTCCCGATGATAAAGCTAAAGAAATACCTTTAGGATCGCTGTCAAACCAAGCTATAAGCTCGACCTCTGGAAAAGCCAACGCAATTTCTTTTGATATTACTCCCGTGTCCTTGTCTCCTCGGTAAACAATAAGAGGATTAGAACCTATGTCGGTTTGTACTAATCTAAACTTAGAGAATGCTTCATAGTTTTCAACAACCACAACTTGGCTGTGTTCAATGCTCGTCAAATGACTTAGAGCTACCTCAATGTTCATGCCCTCTTGTAAGTCATATGATTTGCCATTTATGTTCGTGGACAAAATCCCATAAATTTTAATGACTTTGTCTTTGACAGGCCTTGAGCTTAGCTTCTCGTTTGGAAAGAACTGAGCCATATCCGTTCGAGAATCCGGGATAGAGTCAGTTAGAAGATCAAAGCCTGATTGCTCTTTGATCACCTTCCTAATTTGACGTATATCTCTAGGCGTCAGCTGCAAATTTTCTCCTCTGGCGCTCCCAACACTAAAGTCGCGATGAAAAGTATCAAACACGCCACTCAGCGCTACACTGGCACCTTCATTAACCTTCGCAGGAGAGAACAATTGCTTTAACCTATTTAAATCACTACCCGTTATATCATCAATAATTCTACTCACAGTTTCCTCGCTATAGACACATCTTCTAAGTGAAGGTTGCCGTAACCTATATTGCTACCTTTTGCTAAATAGGTATAAGACCCGATAGGCTCAACGGTGAAGCCTTTGCTATCTTCGGGAAGCATTGAACTATGGAAATTAAGCACGCTAAATAGCCACACGTCTTTAGCGCAAGTGAGCTGATCAAGGTCTTCCGGTAAGTCACTATTGATTTGCTCGTAATACTCCAAAGCGGAAATGCTGGTTTTTCCCTTACCAATAAAGGCTTCAGCAAAAAAGGTATCGCAATGTGAATCAATGTCCGCTTCAATCAGCTCTTGTATTTCAACATCAAGAGTCAATTCTCGGCGCTCAGCTTCTTCAACAACCGGAAGCTCTTCTTGTTCTGCAGGCTGTGCCGTAATTTTTTCAACAATATCAGCCAATTCCGGCTCTTGGTCCATATCATCAGGATTTGGGTGATGCGCAAATTGTAACGGCTCTGAAAGCCAAAACATCGGTATACCATCGTGCTTTGCTACCTCATCAGGCAAAATCAAATCGTCACTTGGTGTCCAGTGTGGCTCTTGATCAATAAACCGATCAAAGGCATTGATCAGGTCCTTATCGCGTTCGCGGTTACGATACTTCAGCATCAAAGCTCGGAGTTGAATTAGGATAGATCCGAGCTCTTGTTGGCAACTACGAATCGCACTGTGCATTTCAGCACAAAACAAGGTGTTGAGCTCGGAGTTATCTCCAGCCATTTCACTCAACAACTTAAAAGAGAAAGCTTTCATGCCACTAACAAGCTTTTCAGCTTGCTCTATAGCAACTTGGTTCTCTTTTTGTTTTTGAGCGAGCGTATGGCCATAGCCAAAGTCATAACTGATACGGTTTCTTAGACGACGACAAGACTCTTGCAAGTCCATTGTGATTTCATAAACGACACCTTCAAGGCTATTAAACCTATCCGCCTCTTGTTCTCTTTTGCCATTTAATTTAGCTTCCAGGTATTCTTGCGCTAAGCTCTGAATTTCTGGAATGCGCTCAGCATGTTGAGTCCCAAGAAATGAACTCGCTTCCGTTTCAAGGAAGTAGTTCATCAATGCTTCCATCTTAGGGTGCACGCGGTAGCCGCGGCTTGTCACGATAACAACACGGGCTTCTTTTAATTTACGTAGGTCATTGGCGTTTTCATGAGTTTCACGTATCGTGCCATTTTCAAAAACATGCGTTAGTGTGTCCTTTGCTTGGCTGATTAAGCGAAGCATGTGGTTAACACCACCATGTTTCCCATTGTTTTGAGGGCTCATCAAAAGTCGAACTCCCCTTGGTTCTCGTTTGCTTTGTTAACTGTCTCAACGATCTTTTCATGCGTATCGATGAAATCGAGCACCTCGTAGACAAAGTCTAATTTTCCCGTCATCACATAGAGTTGGCGCTCTTTGTTTACTAAATGAGCCACCCCTTCTTTAACCAGAAATTCGACAACTACATTGAGTTTATCCGCTGCACTGTCACGCACTTTTTTTCGACTCACTTTTGGAAGTCGATAAATACTATCGAGTTTCTCCATCAAGCTAGGAGACGATTGGATTTGCGCACTCAGCATAGGCACATTTAACTCATCACCACCAACCATCACTGCTTCAACTTGAGCAGCCTCACTGACTGTCGCTACGAACTTAACCACAGGTCGAATGATACCGTGTACATTACTCATCAACGCGGTCACCTGACGACGATTGTGGTCGTCGATACTTTTATAGGTAACATAATAGGCGCTGGTTCTGCTCGTACATTGGAGCTCGCGCCCCATAAGAGTCAACGCTTGATTGATTTCTCGGCGTGTACGATCCTCTTTAAGCGTCTTGTAAGCTTCACGATCCGTTGCTGGGCAGATAAAGCTACCACTAAGTAGAGATTCTAAGACTTGTGATACTGGCTTCATGCTTCTACTCCTGTGCTAGTTTCAGCGGCTTTAGCTAACGCAAGTTTGCTTACTTTAGGTTTGTTGAAAATGTTCTTGTAAGGCGTTAAGTGGTACAGGTACTTGAATAAATTGGCTGTACGGTTATTGCCATCTGGTTGAGCCGCAATAACATTGAAGTTGTGTGCCCCCATCATTTTAAGTAATTTAGCTTGGTTTTCTGCCGTCAGCTTACCAATCTCATCGGTTGGGTAAGTTATGGATAGTCGACTTGCTCCACGTTGTTGCGTCAGTAGTGCTAAATACAACATGGATTGAATGAGCAAGTTCGTACCATTACTGGCCAAATCACGCATATCTTTATCTGTTTTAGCGGTTTTACGCTGGTTGTTCTCGATAACTTCAAATTTGATGTCAAACAGCTCAGTAGGCTTCTTAACTTTCTCGGCACTAATATGGTACGTCAGTGTACTTAACGCATTGAAAAACTCTTTGCTTGGTAGCTCAGCAGATCCCGTTTTATCCCACTCTTCGTAAATCTCAGAGAAGTTAATAATATCTTGCCAACCTTGTAGTTTGGAAAGTGAACTCTCAACATTAATGTCAATAGAACCAACCACAGAGAACGTGTTATTGAGCTTTACTTGTTCAGAGATATTACGACCAAGTTTTTTAATCTCACGGTCGAAACCAAGTAGCCGATGCTTGAAGTCAACGAGCATACGCCCCATGTTAACTGCGCTTTCAATTGTTATGCTGGTCACCTGAGGAATGATGTCATTCATGATGATTTCTAGAATATCAATTCGCTTTGAGTCACTAGCAACAATATCCTCTGTAATGGCGTTTCGGCTGCTTTCATTCCAGAAACGATACAGCTCCCCGTCACCAAGGTTGAGAGTGATAGTTTCCATCTGTTGTATATCTTTTTTACGTAGCTTAGTAAGCCTCTCTAACTCCGGGAGTTTGCTCTCTACATAGCTCAAGAGTGAATTTAAATCGCCGTTATAATCGAGCGCTTCTTGGCTGCCTTCTTCGCCCTCAAACATCACATAGTTAGTTAGGCGAGAGATTGCACTGTCAGCTCGCTGTTTGTGGTTTCTCAAGATAGAGAGCTTCTCATCAAACTCTTTTTTGGTTCGATGAGCTTTGGCTCTCAACTCTTTCAGTTTAGTTTCAAAAGATTCAAACTCTTGATGCACCGTTTCAAGTTCTTTGACCTTAGTATTTCGATCGTCACGTCTCTTAGGATCATCCACTTCATAAACAGCAAGCCATATCTCGTATTCTTTGATTTTATGAGACTTCACTTTTAAGTTTTTGATCTCATTATCAAGCAATTCAATTTCTTCTTTGTAGCGTTGATAGATTTCACCGCTAATACCTTGATCACTCAACCGCTGTTCATACTCCGTTTTGATGCGCTGTTTGTTCTCGCCCAACGTCAGAGTACTTTTTTCCAGTAGTTCATCTATAGCTCCGATCGTGAGATCAAGTGATGATTCAACATTGCTAATTTGAGTAAGCCTGTCGTTGTTTAGCTCTAATTTTGCTTCTTCAAAACGTTCAAGCGTTACTGAGATTTCCCTATCAATCAGGGCTATAGCTTTCTCAATCGATTTGATGTTTATATTAATTTTTTCGACTAAGCCCTCTTTTGCACGGGCAATCTCTATTTTCTTGTTTTTAAGGTTAACCTTAGTTTGTGATAGGTCACCCTCAGCGTTTCGCAGTTCATTGCGTAATCGTGATAACTCAAGCGTTGACTGCTTAACAGCAAAATCATTTTTCAAAATTTGCTTATTGAAATCAGCCTCTGCGTCTTCAAGCTCAACGATACGGTCCATCAAGTGAGCCTGCTCTTCCACATCAGCTTTGTTGGTGACACTACAATCTGCTAGGTTGCTCGTATCGATATATAAATCGTACATTGAACCTGAATCTTCAGTCATTGATGGTGTGAGTGTCGTGTCCATCAAAAGCTCATCGGTGAGAACACGACCAAGTGGAGAGCTTTGCCACCCCTGTCGATTAGCCTCCAGGAACGAGAACAAGGTTCCTGAATCTGGGTCTAATCGGTTACTGACTACTTTTAGCCTGGTTTCGGCATCGCGCATATTTCGACGAGTGGCCTCTAATCTTTCGAGTAGCTTTTCACGTTTAGTTTGTAAGTTGACTCCTTCCTTCTCACTCAAAGTTGTCGTGTGTTTTAACGTGTCTACTTGTTCTTGTAATCTGTCCTTCTCAGACTCCAACTGCTCTCTCTGCTCAATGAGAAACTCATCAATATCTGGGTTCTTTAGTCGCTGCTTTTGAGTAGCGAGTTCAGCCCTATGCTCCATAAGAGCCTGAGATTTATCCGCTGTAAAAATCGTATGGGTTTGGGTCAGTTCCTTTAACTGTGGCTGATATACATCGTCTATCTTGTCTTTTTTAACCTTGCACTCTTTCTCGGCATCAAGTTTTTGCTCTGTTAGGTCAGACTTTTCTTTATTGAACTTACTAACAAGGTTTTGTTTGTCTTTCTCATACTTTGCTTTCGCATCATTTACCTTAGTTTCAAGATCGGCGTAACTTTGTCTTTGTTGTGCCACCCTGTCTTCCATTTCTGGCAATTGCTTTAGCTTAACGGACAGTTCTGGATAACCACTATTTTCGTATGTTATAAGCTTGCTGTGATGTACTTCGATCTCAGAGTTAATACTTGTGATAGAGCGTTGAAGAGCGCTCTTTTGAACCTCTTTATCAAGCTTATCTTGATTAATTTCGCCAATCTGCTTGTCACTGTTTTCAAGAAAATCTGAGCGCTCGATTTCGGTTTTCTTAAGAGATTCATCAAGGCTTTCAGAGGCTTCACGAATGATTGTTAAGGCATTGGCGAGCTGAGTGGTTAGATAGGCAATCTGCTTATTGTTCGCAATAGCTTCAATGAACGCTTCTTTTTTGGCTAGGAACGCTGTTAGGCCGTTGTAGTCATCACACCATTGTTCAATTCTGTTTGCATCCACACCAAACTCTAATGTGCTATTTCCTTGCTCGAGGATATCCAGGAAAAGCGCCTTTGTGTCGGCCATATTGAATTCACCTTGAATCAACGCCGCTGTGATTTTTTCAATGTGACGGACATCATGACGACCAGAGCACAAAGAGTAGCTCAGGAACTGATTGCTCAAATTCCCTGCATTAATATTTTGGATAATTTCGCGGTACTCTTTGACGCTAGTAATACGCGACTCGTATTCTAAGCCGTTAGCGTTCAGCTCCGCGGCCAGCTTTGTACAGCCGATAGCGTAAGGCTTATCTTCGCTGTCTTGTTTAATGATCACTGACTGCTCAAACTGACCTTTAACGAAAAGGTAAACAATGCCACCTTTAGTACTAAGGTTTCGATAACAAATGACATGAGCAACTTGACCACGAGCAGTAATGTACTCGAAAACAATATAACTGTTGTTGTGTGGTAAATACCATTCTGCAAAGGGCTTATTGACATTCGATTTCCTGACGATCTGCGTGCCAGTCGCTCCATAAAAGAACGGAATGAGCCTTAAAAGTGATGTTTTGCCTTCTCCGTTACCGCCAGTGATCTGAGTGGGAGCGTCAAAAGAATACTCAGAAAACATCTTGTTTTTCTGATAAGAATTTATTGCGATAACTTTGGTCAATCCGGCATACATCATCGTATCTATCTCGAGTTATGTTGTTTTTCTTGACTGAAAATCAACCAGTTTGAATTTGTGGCCACTAAATCAGGTTACAGCTTTCAATACCATCGACTCTCTCACAGTAAAGATTCCTGACTTTTCTTGCCCTTGCCAATATCCACAATAAATATATGTACTTTTTCACTACATGTATATACTGTATACATCAACATGTAACATTTATGAGCACGAACATGAATCAAGCAGATATCAAATGGGACCAACAAGTACGATTTCGACTAATTGAGATCATTGCTCTTTGGGAGGGTCGACTGACGACAAATCACCTATGTGATGCTTTTCACATAGGGAGACAACAAGCTTCTAGGGATATCAACAAGTACATTAGCTTAACTGACCAAGGTCAATTGATACTGGATAGAACAATTAAAGGCTATAGGCCAGCAGACAACTTTAAGCCTTTATTTACTCAAGGCACTGCTCATGAGTATCTACTTATGCTTCATCAGCAATATAACCAAGAAGAGACCTTCGAGTTCTTTAATTGGGGGGAAGCTCAATCGACCGTATTGAACGTTCCTGAAAGGGCTATATCACCAAGCATTGTTCGAGGATTAATTGCGGCAGCAAGGGCTAACCTTCGCGTCGATATTGACTATGTATCGCTCTCTACACCTGAGGTTCGAGGTCGAATTATTGCGCCTCACAGCTTAGTCTATGATGGGATCAGGTGGCATGTAAGAGCATATTGTGAAGAGAAAAATGAATTTCGAGATTTCGTGTTAAGTCGCTTTAGGAACGAACCTGACTTAATGGATAAGTCACCAAAAATGCGAGAACATGATGACAACTGGAACCATCAAGTTAAGTTAATGATTACACCTAACCCTTACTTGTCTGAGCAACAACAAGTTGTTGTTGCTGACGACTACGCTATGAAAAACAAGAAGATGGAAATAGTAACTCGTGGAGCTTTAGTCAGTTATTACTTGCGACGTATGGGCGTCATACAAGACCAAAAGCTGCTAAAAGAACAACCAGAAGCCTATCAATTGACTGCTCACTTTGACGAAAGTCTACCTAGATAAATCAAGGTTCGTTCGAGACAACCCGATAAGATTGGTGATGTTCTAGATGGAACATTATCTGTCTACTCGAAACTAGGGCTGACTGTATTTATGGTGTAAAGATCCATGAATAAACGCTCCTTGCTGAATGCTTTAAAACAGCAGCCTACACCTATTGTAAAGTGACGACTAAAAACACCCTACATTTCACTCGATAAGTTTTTAGCTAATATTCCTTTTCTGATACCAAATAACCTCTGACACATCACAATCAAAGTACTGACACAAGGCATCAAGAGTTTTTGTGGTTGTAGTGTACCCTTCATCTCGGATCATTTTCGCCATGGCCGAACGCTGAATACCTATTTCGGCAGCAATTTGAGCTCCAGAGATCTTCCGTCCCTCTTCCGCTGATTTTTTATCTATAAGTTCCTTTAAGTTATATCTAATCACACATCAATTCCTAAAAGATATAATAATGTGTCTTGATAAAACACAAACAATGGAGGTCAAATGGACCAATTATTACTTACAGCAAAAGAGCTTGCAGGTCGTATCAAATTTAGCGCCAACTATATCAATTCGACTCTGCGAGATTCAATTTTCATCGAAGGTAAACACTACATTCGACCATTCAATGGTAGAAAAATTCTCTACATTTGGGAAGAGGTAGAGGCAGAATTATACCAATCTGCATCACGTAACCTTCAGTATATTCCAATGGCTGGCGGGAGGGTGTGTCATGGGTAGTATCAATTCACGTAGCGGTAAGCTCTATCTCGACTTCCGATATGAAGGTATGCGTTGCCGTGAGCAAACTGCACTGCCTGCAACTCAAGTAAACCAACGCAAGCTACAGAAACTGCTAAATCAAATTGAAGCCGACATTCGCCTGAGTTGTTTTGTATATAGTGAGTACTTCCCTGAGTCTAAGAAAGCTCAAACATTTTTGAAACAAGACATCCAAGCTCAAAAACGCAAACAGGAATTACTTGGTAATTACAAAACGGCAGTACAAGGGCTACAAGGAATTGAAACTGTCTTGTTCGAAAGCTTCGCACAGGAGTGGTACGACGAAAACGAAGTGCGTTGGAAAGAAAGCTATAAGGACAGTATGAAGATCTACTTATGGTCGTACCTTGTACCTCACTTCGGGCATTTAGACGTCGCGAAGATCTCTCGACCTGACATCTTAAAGTACCGTGCTTCTTTAGTGAAACCGCGTAACAACGGCAAAAAATTATCTGCCGAGTTCATTAATCATGTCATGACACCACTGCGCATGATTTTGAGCGAAGCCGGAGATCGCTATGATTTTCGTTCGACGTTTGAAAACATCAAACCACTACGTGTTGAACGCACTAATGTAAACCCGTTTGATTTTAACGAAGTGAACTTGTTTTTATCATCGGTACGTTCCGATTTTAAAGATTACTTCACCGTTCGTTTCTTCACCGGAATGCGCACCTCAGAGATCGATGGTCTGAAATGGAAGTACGTAGATTTTGAGCGTGGTTTAATTTCAGTTCGAGAAACGTTTGTACACGGCCGTTCAGACACAACGAAAACGGTGGGTTCAACAAGAGACATTCAAATGTCATCTGTTGTACTTAAAGCTATAAAATCCCAATACAAAGTGACTGGTACTAAGGAGTATGTGTTCTGCAATGCAGCTGGAAACCCTTTAGATAAAGGTAACGTCAGAGACCGAATCTGGAAGCCGACACTTAAAAACTTGGGAATGGAATATCGCCGCCCTTATGAGACTCGACATACGGCTGCAACATTATGGTTAGCAGCCGGAGAAGCACCTGAGTGGATAGCTAGCCAAATGGGCCATACCACTACAAAAATGCTGTTCACAGTTTACAGCCGATATATACCAAACCTAACCAGGCAAGACGGCAGTGCTTTTGAAAAGTTATTAGATGCTAATTTAAATGGAGGAAAGTAAATGGCTTATTCACCTCTAGCTATTCACTGCACCAGTTTGTGCTGTGACATTCTTCAGGCTCAGCGTTTTCAGAAAATCTCTCATCAAGATATTGATTGGCTATACGATGAAATTTACGAACTTATCAAGCAACGTACTGAACTGTGGCCAGATAAATTCCATCATGAACATGTCTTTATTGATTCAGTCACGCGCGGTGTACTAAAAGCACTACATCTATGTAAAGACAAGCCAAATAATCGAGATGCCAGTTGGCTGTTGATTGCAATGCAATCACGGATCAGTTTTTCTTTGAAGCAATTGCATTAATGAGAGCTACTCAAAAAAGAGCCAAATGAACCCATGTTTATTTGGCTCTTTTCTATTTCCCATTTTTGAACATTTCCATACTCTGCTTGAATCTACCCTCACCTACAACTGGCGCCTAGTTCACCTTGAAATAACTCATCAGCCATCACCCGTTAACAAGAACACTATAATTTGTTTCACACCCACTTCACTGGCCGCACAAAGTTAACGTTGATAACTTGAGCCTAAGTTCTATAGTAGTTTTGCATTAACCGTAGTGCTGGACCCTTCAAACCGCACCAGACTCAGATTAACGAGAGCATTCTTTTTAAAAATGTGCTGATGACTATTTCTTAAATGTTCTGTTACTCCAAACTGTAGATGCTTAGAAGGTTGTCACAGCATGGTCACCACGCGGTCACAAATCGAGTTTGAGAGATATGAGTCACTTAGCCCATCCAATAATTATTCAACGGGGAGGCAGACAAGAATGATGCTATTTAAGGTACTTTCCAGAAACGCAGACACAAAAAAGCCCACACTAGGTGGGCTCTTTCGTATAATGTGGTGCCCGCTACTGGACTCGAACCAGTGACACCTTGCATGTCATGCAAGTACTCTAACCAACTGAGCTAAGCGGGCGATGTTCTAATTTCTTATTACTACCATTGTGACAAACTCAATAGTTATGCAATAAAAACAAATAAGGAATGGTGCGTCCGAGTGAACTCGAATCACCGACCCCCGCCATGTCAAGGCGGTACTCTAACCAACTGAGCTACGGACGCATTCCCTTAGAACGCCAATGATGATATCTATGATAAACAGATGGTGCAAGTATTAACTGGCATCTTGCGATTCGTTTGCTCACTTTGCAATCAAAGACATAACAACATGTCGATTTTACACCCAGATTATCGTCAAACCGCTGAAAAACAAAGTTTAGTTAGAAAAAATTCTAATCCTTGATGACAACCAATTAACTAACCTAATGTGTTCAATTTGGGATTTTTGTTGTCTATACCGTTTTTCTTGGCCTTTACAGTAACCATACAGGTATAGATCAATGCCTATATTTAGTGTCAAAAATTTTGCTTGCCCATTGGGTTACCGTAGTATTTTGATCATTATAAGTGAAAGGCACGCAGAGGCTTTGTAACTCACTGAAATACATCATTCATAAAAATCACCACGATTTTGTAATCGTCGTCATCGAATTACTAGGCCGCAATGACTAAATTCGGATTTTTCATATAAAGTGGCCGGGTTATTACCAACATACATAAATACGATAGCACTCTATAGTCGAAAAACATCAGCTACAATTAATCTCCCTCAAGAGCAACAATCTATAAGCAATTCAAAACCCAACCCCACACATCATAGCTATTTTGAATACATACAGCACAGTAATACATAATGAAATTTGCATAATGGTAAAGCGCGCCTATATTCATAACCTGTAGGAATCAATAATCTGAATTCAATGCTATACGTGAATTTATGGTTTACGATAAATACAAGTGTGAAAAATAGGGAATAAATTATGAAAAAATCACATATCGCCATTGCAGTGGTGAGCATACTATCGACATCTGCCGTATCGGCGGCGACCATTTATGAGACAGATGAAACAGTATTCAATATCGGCGGCCGCGCAGAAGTTCGAGGGAATTTCTCTGATGCGAATAAAAGTGCTGGTAATAGTAGCACCTATAGTGATAGATCACGTGTCCGCTTAAGTGTCGATGGCACACAAAAAGCGTCGGACGATGTTTCCTTTTTTGGGAAATATGAATTCGAACTAACAGAGTCTGAAGATGGCGCATCAGATGATATCGGCATTAACACTCGATTCTTATATACGGGTGTTCAAACCAATCACGGTAACGTCTATTATGGCCACCAAAATAATGCCGTTACCTACTTAACCGATTGGACGGATATGGCTGAAACCTTCAGCGGCTATATCAATGAATACACGGTGTCGACTGCTGATCGAGCAAAAAATGTTTTACGTTATGAACTGACAAGCGACAACATCACCTTTCAAATTGATGGCAATTTCAATTCAGATAGTGAATCAGCACAAAGTGACGGCTTCGGTGCAGTTGTCGCCGGCAGCACTTCGATTGGGTTAGATATTGGCGTCGGTTATGCGTCAAGTGATGAAACCTATGGCGTTGGGACAGATACAGAAACTTCTGATGCCTATATTGGTGCGGTTAAGTACACCAACGATCAGGGGGTTTGGTTCGCCGCACTCTATCAATTTGGTAGTATTTCAGGTCTAGGCGTAAAAGATTCAGACTACGATTCTGCCGATGCTTACTTGGGATACTCGTTTGGTGCCAACACCGTCAACCTGACCTACAGCTACTTTGAAGCTGACGATATTGCAGATTACGACATTAACTTTATCGGTCTAGAATACGCACGTTATATTGGCGATGTGGCCTTCTTTGGTAGTTATAAGTTTAACATGTTAGACGAGGGCGAAGGTGGGCAAGGCGATAACGACGAAGATGAGCTACAGCTCGGTATGCGTTACGCGTTTTAGTCTAAACCAATCCACTTAATATTAGTAAAGCCGAGCATAATCAATGCTCGGCTTTTTAGTTTGTATAACTTATTCGTATCTAAGCGATTGAATGGAGTCCAACCGGATGCATTACTATCGATACCAACTATTCTTCAACATCGAATACAACGTTGTAGTTTTCGGTATAGGTGCAGTTTGGCTGGCGGCTACAAGTGAAGAAGCGTCGGCCTTTGTAATCGCCTTGGCTTGCCAGTTTGATGATCATTGGGCTACCACACTTCTTACAAAATCGCACTTCTTTTGATGGCTCGATTAAATCGATGTGTGCTGCCAGTAACCTCTTCAAACGGCTCACTTGGTAGCTGTGTTTAATAGATGCACCAATCAGAGGTAAACCTGCCGATTTACACACGTGAATTAGTAGCTTTTCGCGATCGACTTTCCCTTTATTGAGCTCTTTGCCGTTATCAAGTTCGATAATAACGCGGGGCTCTAGCGTTCGCGGGTCGCAAACAACAAAGTCGAAGTAACTACGTGAGATCTTGTTGTTGGCGATAAACCAATTCTTCTTATTGTTCGTCTTAGCAGGAACAAGTACGTTCGACATGCTGACTTTAGCAAACACTTCCCCATGGTTGCCCACAGCTGATTTTAGCGCATTATAGAATGTCGCCTGTTGCGCCGACATCAACGCGCCTTTCTTCTGATAAGCGTGGTCTTTGGTGTCATCGTGTTTCACCACATACTTTTGAATAAAGTAAAAGAACACAACCAGAACAATTACAACGATAAAGATATTAGTCATTTTCCAACACAATCAAGTCTGTATAGGGATTAAGAGAGTAGCTAGCGTATGTAGAAAAGCATCACCTGGCAAGCAAAAGAGCGAGAGTCGCCAACCAGAATCACGACCTTTGAGCGCAGTGCCCAACGAGAGGTCGCTCCTTCGCTAGACACACCTCTCTTATTTTGATAATTAAATCATCAATTACACTCTAGATTGATTTAGATCAATTTACCTAGATTTGTGATCAACTAGTCTGAAAAACGTTAGGCAAATGTTAATAAGGAAATTGATATGGAACTTAAACAAGACCCAAGATGTTATACCGACGTATGTGTAGATGGTAAATGGTTCCACTATGACCACTGCGGAACCCAAGCCTACATGTTAAAGGGAGGAGCTTCGGCTGTGATTGAACTCGCTAGCGAACCAGCGACAGAAGGCGAATTGGTTGAAATGCTTCAAGGTGCCGCTAAGTAACCCACCAAGCCAAATCACAGTATGAATTAAGCGAATAAGAGTAAATAGCCGTATTAGTTCAGATAAGCACTCTTATTCGCTTAGTTATTGAAGTTCAGGTTTCTTGATTGCAGGGGATTAACTAAGTTTAGGAACTCAAATGATAACGACTTTATTGCGCCCTGACTGCTTAGCTTGATACAAAGCATCGTCTGCCGATTTCAAGTGTTTCTTATAGGTACGGCTATTCAACTGTTGCTCCGTTAGATGAGTCGTCGCACCAATCGATGTGGTTAATTCTAATGGGCCAGAATGCGTTTCAATCGCTCGGTCAGCGATCGCTTGCCTTATAAGCTTAAGCTCTTTATTAGGATCTTGATTCCCAGCCAGCAACAAAACAAACTCTTCCCCACCCCATCTTGCCACTACATCGTTTGTTGATAAGATTTTCTCTAAACGCTTAGCGACTTCCACCAGCACTTGGTCACCAATATCATGCCCATAAGTGTCATTAACTTGTTTGAAGCGGTCTAAATCTAGAATAGCGAGCGTATACCCAAACGACGACAAATGATGTGGCATCGGCTGAGTTAACCGTTGCTCTAAGTAACGCCTATTGTATAAGCCTGTCAGTTCGCATCTTGTTGATTGCTTAAGTAGTTCTTTGTTGGTCTTCTGGATCGAGCGTAACCTTATCAATAGTAACGTGGCGCTTATCATCACCATGATACCCAAAGCGACGACGATTCGATTCCGTAATTGCTGCTTATCTAATGTCAGCTCACCCAACTCTTTTTCTGCGTTAAGCAGTTCGTTTTCTTGAGCTAATGATGCCGTAGCGAAATCTTGCTCGAGTAAAAAGATATCACTCTGGCGCTTGTCAAATAGCAGCGCTTTATTACCCTTGTAATAGAGCTTGAAGTAGCGAAGTGCGTTCTCGCTGTCGCCTCTTGAATCATAGTATTCAGCAAGTGTTCTTAAGCCGAGGACCTTCCAGCTGCGAGTCCCCACAACATCGAACATTGCAGACGATCGCTTTAGATCAGCAAAAACAAAATTATCTCGGTTCAAACCAATGTTCGCTAAGGCTCTATTTAGGTAACACTGCCCCAATTGAAGTGTGTATTTGTCCACGCCTGGGTATCTAAGACACAAGTTTGCGACTTGTCGTGCTGACTCAAAGTTCTTTTCCGCCAACAACACATCACTCTCTGCTTTTAATAGGATGATTTTGTATCGTTCACTCACGTTATCGCCATTTAGCTTAGCCGCACTTTGATATGCTTCTCGGCCTTTGACTAAATCACCACTGCGCAGATAAGCAAAAGACTCATTCACATGCAGCACGCCGATGGTAGACGCTTCGAGTAGTCCACTCTTGTAATAGAGCTTTTTGGCTCTTTTAATCAGCTTGAGCGCTTTAGGCCAGTCTTCCAAATAGATATAAAGCAGTGCCATATTTGACACTAACTTGCTGTTGTAGATGTGATGAGGGTACTTCTTACCAAGGTCTAAACCTTTATGGAAAAAGTATTGAGCTTCAGGAAAGTCATTGCGGATGTTGTTGATGACACCAGCCGTGTTATAGGCCTTAATCAACAACTCTTCATAGTGGAGCGATTCTGCGATATCTATCGCAGCTCTGATTTGGATTTCAGATTCCGCTAGCTCACCCGTACTGATGTATTCGATCGCTAATTCAACGAGAGATTGGGCCTTTAACCAACCCATATGTTCGTGTTGTGCGAGTGCTTTAATCTGCCTGACGTATTCGGAAACCGCTTTGGTATCCAACTTATGTTGCGCGAGGTTCGACAAAATCATCAATTCGTAAGCACGATAGATGGCTTTATCTTGGTCTGGGAACTTGGCTTGGAGAGCCTCAAGTTGTAGGGAAGCTAAATTAGGGTCACCACGAGATACATCGAGAATATCGATCAACGCAGATCCATATTGAGAGAGTGATAACTCTTTCTCTGGACTATAAACACTCGGGTTTTCAGGGCGAATATGCTTTAAATCGTCGTCATAAGTTGGATAGAGCAAATACAGCCCCAGCACAATACTCATCAGCACCACGAAAAGGAATGAACCTAACACATTGTTTCTATTCATTTATCAGGGCCATTATTGATTGAATTCCAATTTTATTGACGTTTTTTTAAGAGCGGTCAAACATTATACCCGACAGATATACAGATTAAAATCCTGCGCACTGGTGGATCTGAATTGGGTTTTTCTCATTAATTAGAATAATCAGGCAACTTTCTTGATTTAACTCAGACAATCATCTACCTCATTGGCGTTATAGTGATTTTCCTGTTCCTACCTCCGCGGCTTCTTTTTGAACAAGCGGAAGCATAATGAGAATTAACAATGACCCAAATTAATGAACAACGTCTTGTAGAACATTTCTGCGATCTAGTGAAAATTGATAGTGAATCTCGTAACGAAAAAGCGATTGCTGAAGCTTTGGCTGAGCAACTCGGTGAACTAGGTTTTGAAGTTCACAAACTGGCGGTTCCTGAAGAAGTGTCTAATGGTTTCAACATCTACGCTCGTCTAGATGGCACTCTTCCAGGTAGCACAGTGTTCAGCTGCCACATGGACACAGTAACGCCAGGCATCGGCATTGAGCCAATCCTCGAAGACGGTATCATCCGTTCAAAAGGCAACACAATTCTAGGTGGTGACGACAAGTCTGGTATCGCAGCTATCATGGAAGCGGTTCGTTGCATTAAAGCTGAAGGACAAGAGCACAAAACTATCGAGATTGCATTTACTGTATTCGAAGAAGGCGGTCTGTTCGGCTCTTTGAACTTCGATATGTCTTACATTCAATCTGAGCACGCAATCGTACTTGATACAGGCGGTCCAATTGGCACTATCGTAAACGCAGCGCCTGGCCAGCAGAAGATTGTTGCTAAAATCAAAGGTCGCCCTGCTCACGCTGGTTTAGCACCAGAAGAAGGCATCAGCGCAATTCAAGTTGCTGCAGACGCTATCACTAAGATGAACCTACTTCGTATCGATGAAGAAACGACAGCAAACGTTGGTATTGTTGAAGGTGGTCAAGCAACTAACATCGTAATGCCAGAGCTTAAAGTCGTGGCTGAAGCACGTTCTCTAAACGGCGAAAAGCTAACGGCTCAAGTTGAACATATGATCTCTACATTCCAAGAAAGTGCTAAGCAGTTCGGCGCTGAAGTAGAAATCGAATCAACTCGTGCTTACGATGCATTCGTTATTGCAGACGATCATCCGCACATTCTTTCTATCAAATCGGCGTTTGAGAAGCTTGGCGTCACAGCGAACACTAAACGCACTGGCGGCGGTAGCGATGCAAACAACTTCAACGCAAAAGGCCTGACAACAGTTAACCTTTCTACTGGTATGGCGAAAGTTCACACCACTGAAGAGTACATTGCAGTGAAAGACATGGTCGCAATCACTGAGTTTGTTGTGGCTTACGTAACGCAATAATCGAATCCATTAGTTAGGTAGTCACTTCTATCTAGCACAATGAAAAAAGCCGAGACATCATCACGATGCTCGGCTTTTTGTTGTTTAGGTGAACATAGAAGGTCGAATCTAAAACCCTCTACGCTTCCAGAATTGGCCTTCGTCTTTTGCTACTAGGTCGAATGTCTTGTCGGCGATGATGTTGCCTTTTAGCTCAACCGTCATGCGCCACTTTCCTAGCTTGTTCGAGACAGGAGCCCAGATAGTGTCACCTAAGTAGAAATCCCAGTCATTGTTACCGACATACTCCTCACCATCAAACGGTTCGAGCACTTCACCTTTGTCTGTGGTGATGTTTGGGTGATAAATGCAGTAACGGATCTTCTCACCTTTGGCTTTTTTGATATTCAGGATATAGCCAAACTCTACGTCGATTTCAGCATCAACGGTGGTGGTGAACTCTTGGATTTTTGGAAGATCTTTAGATTTTGAATCCCATGTGGAATAGATACCATAAGAAGTCATGTCGACCACAACAGAGCGCTTTGCCATTTCAATCGTTACCTTGAAGTTGTTCTATTAATTTAATTCTATTTGCCATTCAGCCACGCAAGCAGAAGAAGAACGAGGCTATTCTTGCCAGTCTTTCGCCATACGCTTAATTACTGAAGGTTCAATGTCGTGAATAGTGCCATATTGCTCTCGGCACACTTCGATAATTAATTCTGCTTTATATTTGAGTGCAAGTTGGCGGTAGGCTTTCATTTCCCAATGCTTAATAAAGGTATTTGAAACAACCACATCAAACCCTTGCTTTAAGCCGTTTTCAGCTGTGTTTTGACACCACTCATGAGCTTGTCGCAGCTGCCTAGGATCAAAATGGTACTCACCTTGCTCATTCACATAATACATATCGGCTTCGACATGCAATGCATCGTAGGTTTTTGCTTTTGTTGATTTGCCAGAACCGGGCAACCCTCGAATGAGTATTAACTTCATCTGTCACTTTACAGGCTAATTTGAAAACATGAGTTTATCGTAAATAGTAACGAGTTGCTCTGATAACTGCCTCTGCTCAGCATACGAAAACCAAGTACTTACACACGACTCAGACAATCACTGAATACAATGAGACTCCCCTCGAAGCGCGTGGATTGCCTCTGATAGAAAACACAAATAATTTACATCTATCCATTTTGCATATCGACAAGCGTATCAAACTACTATAGATTTAGATGTATAGACGTCTACATATCTAGCTTAGGGAGAAAGCTGTGCCTATTCGCATTCCAGACCAATTGCCAGCATCCGATGTTCTTCGTGAAGAAAACATCTTCGTTATGCCGTTATCAAGAGCATCGACACAGGAAATTCGTCCACTTCGAGTCTTGATCCTCAACCTAATGCCGAAGAAGATTGAAACTGAAACTCAATTTTTACGCCTACTATCGAACAGCCCATTGCAAGTGGATGTAGAGCTGCTGCGCATTGATGATCGACCAAGTAAAAACACACCGACTGAACACCTTGATAACTTTTATCGCCAATTTGAAATGGTCAAAGGCAGAAACTTTGATGGATTGATCATCACTGGTGCGCCGCTTGGCTTGGTTCAATTTGAAGATGTGATCTACTGGGACCATCTGAAAACCATCATGGAATGGGCAAACAAGCACGTTACTTCAACTCTATACGTGTGTTGGGCAGCTCAGGCTGGTTTGAAATTACTCTATGATTTGCCAAAACGCACTCGAAAAGAGAAGCTGTCTGGTGTTTACAACCACGAGATACATAACCCATACCACCCTATTTTACGTGGCTTCGACGATACATTCTTGGCTCCGCACTCTCGCTATGCGGACTTCTCTCAAGAGTACTTAGCGGAACATACTGACCTTGATGTTCTTGCGACTTCTGATGTTGCGGGCGTATACCTAGCGGCGACCAAAGATAAACGAAACGTGTTTGTAACGGGTCACCCTGAGTACGACTCTCACACACTTCACAATGAGTACATTCGTGATTTGGGTGAAGGCATGGAGCCTGTGATACCAATCAACTACTACCCGAATAACAATCCAGACAACAAACCGGTTGCAAGCTGGCGCAGCCACGGACACTTGTTGTTCTCAAACTGGCTAAACTACTGCGTTTACCAACAAACGCCTTACGATCTGGATCATTTCAGCGAAGACAACTTTACCAAAGACGATTAAGTTCTTTCTTCCGATTCACAAACACATAAACCGTGTTCAGTATGTTGTTGATAAAACGATGAATTGGACGCGGTTTTTTTATGGTGTGTGGGTCGCATTCCATGATAGATTTACGACTTCAATGGGTTTGATTTCATATGATGGGTTGGTGTTCATAAGGAGCTTCACATGCCTGCCAAGCCATCATTTTCAAATCCGATTTCGTTGTCCCGCCCTCTTTCGTTATCAAGTGTGGTACTACTTGCCTCGCTTTCCTTGGCCGGTTGTGTCTCTGTCACTGAAGGACCGCCAAAGATTGAAAGTGATCCTATCGCGATGTCTGAATCTCGAATCGAATTAGGTTTGGGCTATATGGGACAAGGCAATATGGTGAGAGCGCGTGAAAACCTTGAGCTCGCGATTAAACACGCACCTAGCTACTACCGTGCTCGGCTTTCAATGGCGCATTACTACGAACAAGTGGGTGAAGTAGATGAAGCGAGAAGCACTTACCGCAAAGCACTCAGTCTTGATTCAAGAAATGGCAATGTATTGAACAACTACGGTACCTTCTTGTGTAAACAGGGCGAATACGAACAAGCCGATAATTACTTCAATCGCGCCATCGACCAACCCTACTACTACTTGGTGTCTGCAAGTTATGAAAACGCCGCGTTTTGCGCATTTAAGGCTGGCAATACAGACCAAGCGAAGTACTACTTCAGCAGAGCGATTGACCACGATCCAAACCGCGTGAAATCGATACTACAGTTATCAAAAATTGAAGTGAGTGACGCCGATTACAACGACGCTAGGCTTCGTTTATTCAAATTCCACCAGCGTTATGGCTACCAAATTCCATCGCTTAAAATCTTGGTCGAGCTCGAAAACAAAGCAGGTAACAGTGCTCTAGAGAAGAAATATCAGAGTAAGTTAGATGAGTTACTTTCTGCTTAGCGCATATGAAAAACACAAAAAAACGGGCTTGTTGCGTTAACAACAAGCCCGTCCGTATTTCAGCTTAATATCTTAACTAAGTGCAGCCGCTATTTTAGCGCGATCCACTCTTGTCTTTGATCATCGTCCATAAAGGTCCATGCGATAAAGCGACTTACCTTCTGGCCTTGTGACATCTCGACGACTTTTACTTGTTTCGCTCGCAGCTTGCCCAGTTCTGAACGAACCATATCGACGTTGTCTTTCTTAGAAATCAATGTCGTAAACCACAAAACTTGAGTAGCAAAAAGTTGACTCTCTCTTGCCATCTTCATAATGAAAGCGGCTTCACCACCTGGGCACCAAAGCTCGGCTTTTTGACCACCAAAGTTTAAGGTTGGTTTAGCTTGCTTAGTTGATTTATCTAACTTAACTGGCTTCTTGTTCGTTTCAGGCTTGAATGACTGACCGGCTTTCTTAGCACGGTTCGCCGCTAGATTATCCAGTTTACGTTGTGACCCCTTTTCAGCCTCTTCAAGAGAGCTGTGGAATGGAGGATTACAAATAGTGACATCGTAACGTTCATTATCCTTAATCACGCCCTTAAAGATAGATTCAGAGTCAGCTTGTAGGCGAGCGCGGATCTTACCTTTTAGATTAGGGTTGCTTTCCGCTATGAAGTTCGCTGTTTTGATGGAGACTGAATCAACATCTGTCCCTGTACAACGCCACTTATACTCTGTCGCACCAATGATTGGGTAGATACAGTTTGCACCGACACCAATATCTAATGCTTTCACAGACGCGTGGTTATAGGGTTCACCTTGGCCATCGCTATTAAGGATGTCGGCCACTCTGTGAATGTAGTCTGCACGACCAGGAATTGGCGGGCACAAGTAACCAGCAGGAATATCCCAATGTTTAACGCCATAGTGATGCGCCAACAAAGCTTTGTTGAGTAGCTTAACGGCCAATGGATCAGAGAAATTAATGGTGTCTTCGCCAACCGGATTCTTGATCAGATGCTCTTTTAGCTCAGGCAAGGCTGCAACTAGTAACTCGAAGTTATAGCGGCCAGTGTGCTGGTTTCTTGGGTGTAATCCACCTTGAGGTTTTTCAGCCGAGCGTCTTTTCTGAGCTGCGTTCTTGTTAAAAGCCGTTTTATTGAAAGAACCCTTATTCGATGATCCTTTATTTGCACCCTGCTTCCCTTTACTGTCTTTTGCAAAAGGTCGCTTTGCTTTGTTATTGCCCGCGCCTTTGGGTGCACTATTCTTGCGGCTTTTATCAGATGTGTTCTTTGTAGAAATACGCTTGTCGCTGCCTTCTTTAGCTTGGTTATCTTTTGTTTTTGCTGATGAAGTGCTGTTTTTCGACAGGCTTAGCGTCGTTCTATTTTGTGATTGGCTCATTGGGCTACTTCTTTAAATCTAAATACATCATGAATAAACGGGCATCCAACTCAAGTTGATGATATTCCGGTTCCATGTGACAGCATAGTTGGTAAAAGGCTTTGTCGTGCTCTTTCTCTTTGATATGCGCCAGTTCGTGTACCACCAGCATTCTTAGCAAAGGTTCTGGTGCATTTTTAAAAACACTGGCGATACGAATTTCATTCTTTGATTTGATCTTTCCACCGTGATTCTTAGCAACGTAAGAATGCAGACCTAACGCATTATTGATTAGGTGTATCTTGCCGTCGTAAATCACTTTGCTGATCGGTGGTGTTTTTTTCATGTAGCGATTTTTTATCTCAATCGCATAGTCAAACAGGGCTTTCTCGCTTTTTATTTCATGATTCTTTGGGTAGCGAGCTTCAAACCAAGGCACCAATTTACCCGACTCTACAAGTTGAGTAACAGGATCAAGAATGTGCTTAGGATAGCCTTGAATATAGCGTAAAGAAGGATGCATGCTGAAAGACCGTACAAGTTACACCACGACAATACGTTGTGGTCTTGAAAATTGAGCCGCATAGTGTAACTGATCACACTTTTCTAATCACCTAGGATTCGTTACACTTTAGCGAGATTCACCAAGAGAATGAAAAAATGAAACGTGTTGTATTGTACGTCGCAGACAAATGCCCGCACTGTAAAGATGCCCAAAGGTATTTAGACTCTAAGAAAATTGTTTACCGCCTGACGAATGCAAAGATGCAGCGTGGCCGTAAAGAATTGCAAGCAATGGGTGCTCGTTCTATCCCCGTGCTTAAAATCGGCGATCAAGTGATGGTCGGCTGGAATCAGAAAAACTTCGATAAGATGTATAACTCAAAGAACACCTAACGTGCTCTGAGCCAGTCATACTTCTATACAACAAAGCCCGAATATCCAATCTAGGATGTTCGGGCTTTGTTTATTTAAATCTTACTAAATCACACATACCGCTTAACGAAATCAATAAAGGTTCGGTCTGCTTTTGACAGATACCCTTCCTTTCTCCACGCCAAAGATAGGTTCAGTTTCACAGGGTCTTTAAATGGCACGCCTACGACATCTTCCTCGTATTCTGTCACCAAGCTAAGCAACGCGGTGATGGCAAACTCTCGCTTCACGATAGAAAGAATCATTGGCAATAAATTGGTTTCGAACGCAATGGTCATATCAAGATTGTACTTCTTACAAGTCGCATCGATAAAATCGCGGTGGAAGTAGCCCGATTTGAACATGATCAGCTCTTGAGCAAAAAATTCTTCAAAGGTGATGGATGGTTGCGTTGCCAGTGGGTGATCTTTGCCAACTACAGCTAACATTTCTGAGCTTAACAGGTGGTCAGTTTCAAGATCATCAGGCACGTTTTCATGGTTGATTACGCCAATATCGAGTTCGCCGTTTAACAGCATTTCACGAATAGATGCGGTGCCAGCATCAATCAAGGTCAACTTTAGGTTTGGGTATTGGCTTTTAAATGCCATCACTACTTGGGGGAAAAAGTAACTGCCCATCATACTTGGAGCGCCTAATCGAACCTCGCCTTTTTCTAGCCCCTTTAGTTCATTCATCGCGAGCTGAGCATCATCAAACTGCTGGGCGATTCGCTTTGCATGCTCAAACAGTACTTTGCCCTCCTCCGTTAAAGTGACGGATTTATCGCCTCGACGAAATAGAATCAACTCTAGTGTCTGTTCTAGTTTTTTAATGGAGATACTCAATGCAGGCTGTGCGATATGCAGCGCTTTGGCCGCCTGGGTGAAGTTACCAAACTGAGCAACAGCCAGAAAATGTCGAAGTGGTTTTGATTCAAGCATGGCGATATATTTAATATATAGAGGTGATATTTTTAATATATTTCTTTAATCACACCTGTACTGATAACTTGTTCACAAATAGCTTACTAACTCGCGCAGGCACAACGTAAATGTTTGATAAAGGCAGTCCTCAATACAAACGTATCACTCAATCATTGGCGATTGGTTCATTTATCATTTTCTGTAACCTTTACCTCTTTCAGCCTATCTTGCCGCACATGGCGGAGCACTTCCAAGTATCTGAAACTCAGATCAACTGGTTATTTGCTGCTACAACACTCGGCCTTTCGATTAGCTTGGTACCTTGGGCAATTGCCTCTGAAACCTTTGGTCGTAAACCCATTATTCTGTTCAGTCTGTTCGCTATCCCATTAATAGGGTTAAGCATGGTGTTCACGACTACCTTGTTGCAACTCGTTATTGCCCGCGCATTTATGGGCATCGCTGTGGCGGCGTTTGCTGGTGTGGCGGTTGCCTATATGGTTGAGGAGTTAACACCCAAAGCCTTTGCTGTCGCGATTGGAGGTTATATTGCGGCCAACTCATTGGGTGGAATCTTCGGACGTGTATTAGGCGGCTTAATTACAGACTATTTCGATTGGCATGCAACTGTACTGTTTTTCGTTGTCGGTTCATTGCTTGGTGCACTCTTTATTGCCTATCGCCTACCTGACCAACAGAACTTCAAACCTCAAAAAGGGCTGTTCTTTCATCACAACCGCTCCGTTGTAATGCACTTAAGAAACCGCACACTGTGGCTTGCCATGTTGATTGGTGGTGCTAACTTCGCGCTGTTTGTTAACCTGTACTCTGTAATGGGCTTTAGGCTAGTATCCGAACCTCACTCGGTACCCGTTGGTTTAGCTTCACTGATATTCCTATGTTACTTGGCCGGTACGGTCAGCTCTAAGCTATCAAACAAATGGACACTTCGTTTTGATCCGTTAAGTGGAATCTTGATGGGTGTGTGTATCAGCTTAGTTGGAATGCTCGTTTCTGCGGTCGATAAGGTCCCGTTCATGCTCGCTGGTTTATTGCTGATTAGCGGCGGTGCGTTCTTTGCCCACACTCTTGCCTACTCTTGGGTGAGTCAAAAAGCACCGAGCGCTAAGGCGACAGCAACTGCACTTTACTTGGTTCACTATTATATTGGCGGGAGCTTAGGTGGTTTCTTACTCTTGTATTGCTGGCAACTGTTCGGTTGGAATGGCGTGATTGCGGGCGGTTCAATCTTCTATGTTGCGATATTTGCTTGGGTCTACCAATTAAAACAACTTCAAGTATCGGCCTCTAAACTCGCACAAGCAAAAGTACGACTGAGGTTGTAACTCAATTATTGCTTTTGATTGACGTCCGTTCTGATATCCTACGCAAAATTTCATTTCGGAACCTGTTATGTCGAACACTCAAAGCACAGATCTTCAAACCATCCACGACCAAGTAAAACAGTGGTTAGACGATGTCGTTATTGGCCTAAACCTGTGTCCATTCGCAGCCAAGCCACAACGTAATAAACAGATTAAGATCTTTGTGAGTGAAGCAAATACGGAAGAAGCGTTGTTGCAAGACATCATGACGCATTTCGTAGAGTTAGATAACACGCCAGTCGCAGAATTAGAGACGACGTTGGTGGTTGTACCTAACATGCTGCAAGATTTCTTCGACTACAACATGTTCATTGATTGGATTGAAGCGTTGATCAAGCAAGAAGATTGGGAAGGTGTTTATCAAGTGGCAACCTTCCACCCAGACTATTGTTTTGGTGGTGCGGATCCAGAAGACGATGAGAACCTAACGAACCGTTCTCCGTACCCGGTTTACCATTTGATTCGTGAAGCGAGTATGGAAAAAGTGTTGAAGCACTACCCTAACCCTGAAGCGATTCCTGATACCAACATCGCGAGAGTCGAGTCTTTAACGCCAGAAGAACGCCGTCAACTGTTCCCTTACTTGTTTAGTTAATAGTTCAGTTAATCGCTAACATGATGGCTCATATTCCTGAGCGCTCTTGATGATATGGACGAGAAATGAACTGATCTCGTCCATTTTGTTTCGCAATGTACAGACACTCATCGGCAACTTTGATGAGCTTATCTAACGCCGACATCCTTTCCCCTTTGGTATCCCCGGTACTCAACTCAAAATGACATGCACCGATTGATATAGTGACAGGCTTTCTATCCAGTGTGATTTTCTTCATCTCTTGCAAAAGAGTCATGAACTTATCTTCAACACAACTTGGTGTTTTATTTGGGTACCAAAGAATGAACTCCTCGCCACCAAAGCGCGCCACAAACTCACCTTCTTGAGTGTTATTGCTCAGCACGTTCGCCACTTTCTTTAAGACAACATCACCCATTTGATGACCGTAAGTATCATTAACGACCTTAAAGAAATCGATGTCGACAACCGCCAAGGTTCCCTTTCCTAAAGAGCCTTTTAACTGCTCGACTTCCGCATTCAACGTTTTAAACAAGCAACGTCTATTCGGTAGATGAGTGAGAGGGTCATATAAAGCTTGGTATTCTAGCTTCTCGTTCAACTCTTGCAGCTTATGCTCTTGTTGTCTTCGAACCAATTCCACTTCGATCCACGAGGCCATTAACTTCATTACATCAATATCAAACTCTTTGAACTCGCGATAATACGGATTACCACTCGAGAAATTTAGAGTGCCATAGAGCTCGTCGTCGACGAAAATGGGAATGCCAATGTAAGATTCTAAGCCAAAGGATTGGTAAGCAGGATGTCTCGCGTAGATTTTGTGTTTACCGCAGTGTTCAATGCAGATAGGGCCACTCGACTTGCAGGTAATTTCGCAATACGTCGAACGGTAGTCGAACATGTCACCGCTTTTTAAGTCGACACCTTCTGGAGTCACGCAATGTTCTACTAGATAAGTGTTGCCATCTACTTTCGACAGAATACCAATATCTAAATCGAAACGCTCAAGCCCCATTGTGAGCAACTGAGCAATCTGAATATCGAAGCCCTTTCGATAATCATTGGTGATTTGATACAAGCGGCGTATAACAATTTCGCTTTCACTGGCTTGGTTCATAAATGGGATTCCACTACTGCTGACATTAATGGCAACATTAATATTTCGTATATTAAGAAGAGTAAAGTGTAAAAAAACATAATAATCAATTAGTTTGTATGCAAAATACCTCATTGGTCCAATGAATAAAAGTCGCGTTCTTCCACTTTGCGTTAGCACCCCATTCCTACCTTTGTTAAAATGGTCCATTAACGAAACAAAATGGATAGGAATATGAACCTTTCTCAACTAAACCAAGAAATCTACGATCACCTTTACCGCGACATTGAAGAGTTCCGCAGTACTTTTGATCTGCCGGTTGCTGCTCCTGAAACAATGGACGAAAAAGGCGATACGCTACATACCTCTCTAGCGATCGAAGAACTAACAGAACTTGCAGAAGCTGACTCTAAAATCGAACAAGCGGACGCTATCGTAGACAGCGTTTATGTTTTGATGGGACGTCTGGTTCACCTTGGCCAAGCTAAGGTTGAAGACAACCTAGCAATCAGCTACCTGATCGACCTACTGTTGAATGTTTCTAAAAACCGCTCAATTGACTTCTTACCTTGCTGGGACGAAGTACACTCAAGCAACATGAGTAAAGTATGTCGCAACGAAACTGAATACGCTGAAACAGAAGCTTTCTATGCTGAGCAGAACATCAAGCTGATGGCGGTTCAAAAAGGCGAATACATCATCGCTAAGTGTGCGGAAGATTTCGTATCTGAAGGCAAGACAGTTCGCCAAGGTAAAGTACTAAAATCTGTACACTACCGTCCTGCGAACCTTGAGCCACTAACGGCTTAACTAAGTTTACGACTGAACTAAGGTTATGGCTGTAGCTCTTTAAAGCACCAGCGCACCAAAATAGCAAACGCCACGTTTAAATAACGTGGCGTTTTATTATCTGTCAGTTAATTCTAACTGTGTTAATCGTAGCTGTGTGTTAATCGTAGCTAAATGCTATACCAGTCGAGCCATATGATAAGCCGCCACATATTCGCCATTTCTGAAAGCGAACCCTGCGGACTCTCCTTCAATCACGAAACCGAACTTCTTATACAGGCTGATCGCTCTTTCATTATCGGTGTATACCGTTAACTCCATTCGCTTGATGTTAATCCAGTTATCACACAAGTCGATCGCGGTCGCGAGCAGCTGACTACCCACACCTTTGCCTAGCACATCGTCTTTAACACCCATACCAAATGAAGCCACATGTCGTCTTCTTGGATTCACGCACACTTCCATTCCCAAGTTGCCAACAATCTCATCGTCGATCATCGCGACATACGAGTACACGTTGTCAGGTATATTAGAGATTCGTTTTTGCCAGCTTTCCAGAGATGGATTTGGGAGTTGCAGCGTACCGGTATAAGCATTAGTGCATTCGTAAACTTCTTTTATTCCCTTTGCATCTGACGGTTCAGACCGTCTCACTATAATACTCATCGCAACTCCTACTATTTTCATCGCTAAATATGAAACACATCCTTAATGTGCACCTAAACACACTAACAAATAGTGAATATTTAACAATAGGTTAGATGAACTTATCTTATTGGGCTTAATTGATACTGAGTAAACGCCCTCTCTCAATATCTTGCTCAAGTACCTCCGGCGTTAAATCGCCATGTCCATGGTGGTCATGATTATGGTGATGACCATGATCGTGTCCGTGGGAATAACCTTTGTGTTCATTTGCTCTTTGAGCTAACTTGTGTGAGTCCAAATAGGTATCAGTTAAATCAGCACAATATTCTTCGGTCCATAAACGTCGAGCCTCATCATCACTCATGATTTGCTCGGCTTTAGGGCCCAATTTGTCCATGTAGAACATCCCCAGCTCCTCACCTTCTACATTGGCGTGGTTGATAAGGTTCATAAACGCAGGCTCTTGATTCTCATCTGATAGATGACCATTTTTGTAACACACGGTTAGACCAATAATATCGTCGCCAAGTTTCTCTAATTCAGGGTTAAAATGATTGTGACTATGATTATGTTCGGCAGCGGCGACATGCATTGGAGTAAGTAAAACACATGCGATAGCCAGTAGCTTAATGGTATTTTTCATGGGATAGACCTTCTGTATTTTCGAATACAAATTTGATTAGTTGGCTGACTTAGCTTCTTGTGAGATGAGCTAAGTTAAGGGGAACTTCAAGACCATTTCAGCCTGAGTACCCCTCTGTCTCACTACAAATAATCAATATGATTGGATAACGAGGCTCGATATAACGAGCGTTCTATAGACAAAAATCACTTATCAACTACGATTCTTGCTGGTGCGATGGTGTAAGTCATTGGCTTCACCTCCCATTCACCTTTTGCTTCCAATGCAACCGCTAGTGCTTGCGCCTCTTCACATACCTTCGCTGGTTTTCCGTCAGCCCAGTATGATGGACCCGAAGTGTAGCCGCACATCACTGAAAACGTGTGTTGCCCATTCTTTGTGGTGTATTCCGTCATAATGACACCACCTTCTCCATGCGTTATTTTTAGCGAGCCTTCATCGGCGACATGCATTGCATCGGAAGGATTCGGTTTGACATACGTTGTGTAGGTCCCACCATCTGACATGGATTGGTTGTCATACATGGTGTAGCCTTCTTTTTCTGAAGGTAAGGTCAGTTCGTAGTTAGGATCAATATCCGCTAAACGTTCTGAGTTATTCGTCGCACCAGGTTGATAGTTGTGAGCATTGGATTGTCCGTTAGCGAAAACAGACGCTGACACTAAAGATAGAATGACGACCGCTAAAATTGATTTTTTCATAATGAACTCCAGATATTCTAAGCAAAGATGTTGTAAGCAATAGTTTTTATGATTGAGTAAGAGAATGGGTTTATTTACCTAACTTTTTAGGATGTGAGGGCAATATCAGCCCTCACTGCAAATACCCTATTTGTTGTCGGTTCCTGCTCCTTCACCAGGCTCAGTTGGACGACTTACCGACTTGCGCTCAAGGTTGTGGTGAGCACGCACTCTATCCATGTATTCTTGCTTGGTGTTCATACCTTGCTTCATTGCTTCTGGTACTTGTTCAGCTGGGATCACGATGTCACGGTCGACTGGCCACTCAGTCAACAGCTCTGGGTGGTAGCCTTCTGGGTAGTACAGTTTTGGATCCAACTCTAAATCACGAATCTCTTGTTCTTGTATGTCTTCACGGCTGTTTTTCGGTAATGGAATTCTAAAATCAGACCCATCGGCCATATCAAATTGTGGCGCTCGCGCATTCGGGAAATCAGGTAAAATACCTTCACGAACCCACGCATTATCTTTAGTCATGTTAACGACAATGCCATCTGGCGCACCGAAGTGGTAAGGCCCTTGCCAATGGTGGCGAACCTCTGCAACGGTTTCCTCATTGAGATATGGGTCGAATGTCATGTGCGTTGTCATGAACAAGCGCGGTTGTACTTCATTCGCCACATAACCCGCCGCGTACGCTGGTGTATGGTGAGTATCAACGGTGTAACGTGCTAAGAATGGCGGCACACCTTGAATAATCGAAGACACACCAAACGTTTCGGTTTGCAGCTCAGTAATGAACAAGTCTGCACCTTTTGCGTATTTCAAATCTAACTCGGTTGGGCGACCGTCTCCTGTCCAAACAAACGAAAGCACTCGACCGTCATCTTGAGTCCAATTCAAGCGGTAACCAGACGCGCCATCTTTTGCGTGACTGCGTCGCCAGTGAATCACTTCCACATTGTCTTGGTCATAGATAACACCTCCGTCGTCGCGGAAATCAAACTCGTGTACCACTATGTCGTTGCCTGATGGGAACACATCAAATGCGTCGGTGTGCCAGTTCAACATTTGCTGCATGCCTTCAATCATATGACGAGTGCCATATTCTGGAGTCGCACCACTCGGACCATAAATGTTAAGCGGCTTTTCCCAGCGACCATTCCAACCACCAAATTGATACAGGTAAGGTAACGAGCCGTAATGGTCTACGTGTAAGTGAGTAATGAAGATATGGTCGAGTTCATTCATCGCGACACCCGCCGCTACGTAGTTCGCAATTGATCCTTCACCTAAATCAAAGACAAAGTTAGAGCCGTTACCCAATTCGACGTATATCGAGGTGTTTGCCTGCCCCGGGCGAATCATTGGTGATGTCCCCATGAACGTGACACGCATTTCATCCGGTTGAACTTCTTCAGTGCGTGGGAACCAGTTGGCGCCCGACACCATGTGATCGCCATAAGGTGCAATGCCCTCAAACATCAGGCCTTCTTTCCAACCTGAATTGGTTTCTTTGCGATAGTCACCATTGTTTACACCGCCCATTAACACAGAAAGCACCTCTTCTTCTGAAGAGTACAAGTTCCCCTTAGGTTGAGTGCTCAGATACTCTTCAAGGGTTTCACCCTCGTGATATTCAAATTTCTCGAGTTTTTGAATATCAGAGTTAGTTTGCTTGGTGTTGTATTGCATCATTGGGTCAGCAGCAAAAGCGGTGGTCGTGATGATCATTGCTGTAGAGATGATTGATAATTTTGCGAAAGTTCTCATAGTTTCACCTATCGGTCTGAGTATTTAGTAAATGAATGAAGTTCCTTCCTCACTCCGATGCAAACAAGTTTATTAATAAACAGAACCTTGATATATAGTGTAAACTTTACTTAAAACCTCCATTTCATTTATGAGTTAATGATAACTCCACCATGATTTGGATGAGTGGCAATAAGAATAGAGGGAACTGAATTTGGACCTTAATCTACTGACGACATTTTTGGCCGTTTACAAACACAGCTCTATCACCGTGGCATCAGAGCAGCTCGATATTTCTCAACCCGCGGTAAGCGCGGCGATTAAGAGACTCGAAGGTGTCGTGGGCAAGGCTTTATTTGTGAGAGAAGGACGAGGTATCGCGCCCACTGGAGCAGCGGTATCACTCGCTAATAAGATAGAAGACCCATTGAACATCATTGGAACGGTTGAGCAGCAAAAGAATGACCTTAAAGTCTATTGCACAGAGAGCTTGCTTCATTTCGTTAGCCAGGTTGAAGGCGTAAGCTTTACGGAAGCGCCACTCGAAGAGGAAGAACTGTTTGATGCGCTTACTGCACAAAAAGTAGATATCGTCATTGATGTACTTTCGAGTAAGAAACACTCATTGATTGAAGAAACCATCGTCGATGAGGAGCCCGTGTGTCTGACTCGAATCAACCACCCTCGAATTGGTGAGACACTAAGTAAAGAAGAGTATTTCCAAGAGGAACATATTGCGCTCAAGATCAAACGCGCCAACATGAACACGGTCGAGTTTTTATCAGAGAGCGATATCGAGCCGAGAAAAGTCAGAATTGAAACCAGCTCAATTTCAAGCATGCTGATTTTGGCAAGCACGACAGATTATATCGCCGCTTCTACTCGCTCTTTTGCAGAAATGCTTGCACCAGCGCTTGGCTTACGCGTTCACCCTATCCCCATCAAATTAAGACCGATCACGTTTCGAATGCTCTATCACCGCCGCTACGCTAAAGACGAACAGCACATCAAAACCCGTGAAGCAATCAAATCAGCATTAAGGAAACATAAATGAAACTGAGGTTTTAACTAAAGTTAACCCTATTAATATAAATTCAGTTTAATCACATACTCTCTAGCAAGTTAATTCAATAGAACGACACTGGAGAATCCATGAAAAAACTTAACCTTATTGCTCTACCACTTACGTTACTCAGCAGCGCAGCGTTTGCGACTTCGACTCAAGTTTACATCGAACAAAACGTTGCCTCTAATGCTGCTGATAACGGTGTCTACACCACAGAAGCTGGCGCATTAATCGATACCTCAGAAAATGGACAAGTCTATATAGGTTTTGATGACCAGGGTTGGCTAGCCGCGGGTTACGGACACGACTTTCACATCAGCGAATCCTTCACGTTCAACCTATACGGTGAACTCGGTAAATGGGACAACGGTGAAGAGTTATTAATCGAAGGTATTATCGATTATCAAGTGAACGACAACTTCAATGTATTCGGTGGATTGGGATATAACCAGTCAGGGCAAGTACTCGAGAATGTAAGCGACACCACGATCAACACCAATAAGTTCATCGCCGGTGCGGGGTACTCACTCGCAGGCTGGGATTTAGCTTATCAATACACTCACGAAAACAGTGATGGATCCAATGGCGGGTTTACCCACAACGATGACAACGTAATCTTTCATCAAGGCGACTACCGTACCAATGAGCACGAAGTCGTTCTCTCTAAAAGCATCGACGACTGGACACCCTACGTGAAATACACCTACTTCAATACCAACGAAGGTGACCTTTACTTGAACGGCCAATCGATGGGCCCGATCGACAACGACAATATCATTACGCTTGGTTTGTCTTACGACTTCTAAACATCTCAGATTCAATTCTCATAGGCAGATGGATTTGCCCACCTTTCGAGGGCACTACTATGAAAATGACTCCTCAACGCAACAAAGCCATTAATATCGCTGCAGCGATCAGTATCGTTTTGTTTTCTGCGATTCCCACCTACGTAAGTGCTGATCACTTAGACCCCCATTATCTAGAGCCGAGTCATCTAGAAACCAGCTATCTAGACTCCTCCTCCGTCGAATTTATGACACCAGATTTTGATCAGGGGTATCTTAACGATGAGATTAAAGAAAACCTTATTCTGAAATAATTCGTCAACACATTACAAAACGTTATATAGCTCTTGTTTTCTATATAACTCTCATCTTCTTATAGAGCCGTGCTGAGTGATTAAGACTCCGTTCCTGAATCACTTTTTCTAGGCTGATGACATTCAAAACCGCAAATGCAGAGACTAAAAAAGACACCACACTCGTCAAAAAGTGTGGTGTCTTGGTTATTATTGCAAGGCTAATTAACTAACAATAGTTAAGATTAGTTGGCTGGACGCCAAACGCCCCATTTGTCATTTTCGTAAGTCGCTTTAGGGTTAGTGCCACCTTGAACCCACCATTGTGCTTTCCATGACTGGTTCGAGTAAGTCACGACTTCGCCACCAAGGTAAGTCGCTGATGAGTCCCACGTACCTGGATCTGGCGTAGGGTCTGGGTCAGGAGTCGGATCAGGATCCGGCGTTGGATCTGGGTCTGGTGTCACGCCACCGTCATCGGCAATTACTTCAAAAGTGAAGGTTTCAACACTGTCGCTTTCAATCGAGCTAGCCATAAACGATAAAGTTTCGTTTGCAGTGATGCCAGTGGTATCAACTACGATAGAAGCCGTGCCGTTATTTTGAATGCTTACAGAAGTACCTTGAGTTTGAGTCAATGTCGCCGCTTCGCTTGTTGCAATTACAACTTTGTCGCCAGCATTCACTACGTTGTCACTCTTCACTAGCTCGTAGATATCACCTTTCAATGGTTCAACACCACCGTCGCCACCGTCAATCAGCGTTAACTGACCAGAAGCACGGCTATCTTTTGAGTTGAAGAAGTTGCGTGAAGGATCGTTTTGGAAGTACATGTAGTGCTGCATTTCAGCATGCCAGTCACCAATGAAGATCGCGCCATCTTTAAACTCTTCGTGCCAGCCATTAATTTCTGAAGCTAACAAACGAGCCCAATCGTTAACGTTTGAAGCGTCGATAACGATGTCGAAGCTTCGCGCTACTTCACCATACTTGTTGATGATGTCGTATTTAACCGTATCACCAATTTCTGGCGTGCCAAACTGGTCAGAAACAAACAGGTCACCACGCACTAGATCAGGCTCTGGACCCGGCTCTGGTGGAGGGGTTGTGCCACCCGCGATAGTGATGTCTGAACAGTTGTAGAAGCCTTCGCCCGCAGCATCATCACGTTGCCAACGAACGAATAGAATCGCATCGCCAGAACGGTCTGAAGGAATAGTGACATTAATGCGGTACTTGCCGCCATTAACCGGAACGTTACCCTCTTCTTGGATAAGATCTAAGTCTCCCCACGCTAGGCCTTTGCTTAGGTCCGCGTTTGGTTTCGTTAGGTAGAACTCCCAGAAAGAAGGGTTGTGTGGCGCTGTCGCATTGAATACATATTCAAACGTACCAGTATTTAGCTCGGTACGAGTCCAACCAGTATGAGGCGCACCCATGCCGCGTTTTTGCGAATCGTTGGCATAACATAACGTGCCGTCAGGAATCGCCGCTTTTACAGCATTGATATTATTGAAATCTTGGACATTTTTCGCGTACTCGTTACGTTGAACAAACGGGTATGAACCCGAAATGTCTTTTGCTTGAGCACACGCAGCATTAGGTGGTGTACCCGACCAAATCCCGCCTTGCTCGTAACACATGTTCTGACGCGCGCTTGGAAACTCAGACCAACCATGAGCATTTGCCACTGACGGCACACTCGATAGCATAGCCATACCCACTGCTATTTTTAGAATATTATTATTTATTGTTGTCACTTTCCCACTCTCTATTATTTTACCCTAAACACAAAACCAATTGGTTACTAACCAACCAGCACTGTAATTCGAAGGTTTATAGTTTCCGACTTAAAGAACAACGAAAAATATATACGTCAATTTTATCAATAACAGCGGGTTTTATATTAATAGGAATCAGCATCACACAACTCAAACAAATGCGTTGTAGATAGATGATATTGGTTCGAATTATCAATTTTTACCGACAAAAATTACGCATTCCCTAAGAAAATAGATCGCTAGGAAGGTATTTTTTCATTGAATTAATTGGAGTGAAACGCTCGCATAAATAATGATATTGAGTGCTTTTTATCATCATTATTATTACGTTGTTGAGACTGCTGTAAAGTCGCTAAGCTATTGAGCGTATACGTTTATAAATGGATAAATCATTAAACGTTAATTTGAACGAGCTAAACTAATAGCGGCTATTCATGCCAAATCGATTCGACATATCATCGTCCATACGACCGCCCTTCCAACCGCCACCGCCCAACAAATTAAGTACATCACGCGCGTTATATTCCTCACCACCGAAGAAGTCATTAGACACATTATTACGCAGCAATTGAATGGCTGGAGCAATTTCAGCAGCAAGGTCTTGTGGATCAGCAAACAATGCTAAGGCAACCAGTTGTTGGCGCTTACTTAATTCACATGAACTCGTTTCTACTTGCCCAATAGAGAAAAAGTCACTGCTTCCGTACGCTTTCACCAACTTTGCAGAAAGTGATTTGATTACTTTCTTGATTCGTCGTCGTTGAATATATCTAAACATATAGATTGCCTTGTATTGATGAGCTTAAGTTAACCAAACAGCAGATAGGTCTGATTGTCGACTGAGATACTTTTGACTTCGGTGTTGAACACGGACTCTAGCTGCTCAGGGGTAAGCACTTGATCAGCTGAGCCTGATGCTTGAAGTACACCTTTATCGAGCAACAACACTTGGTCTGCGTGTCTTAGTGTTCTGTTCAAATCATGGTTAGCCATGATCACGGCGATGCCCTTCTCAGCCACTCGTTCGATAAGCTTGTACAACAAGGCTTCTTGAGCAATATCCAACGGAGCTGCGGGTTCGTCGAGGATCAGCAGCTTCGCGTATGGGTTAAGTGTCGGCCAAATTTGCAGGCACATTCCCGCCAAACGTACGCGTTGCCATTCACCACCAGACAGTGTCTGAATTGAGCGATGAAGTTTGTCTGCAATGTCTAGCATCTGGCTGATTTCTTCCAAAGCTGCGTTGATTTCAGCATCAAGGCCGTGTGAGGAGCTTGGCAGTGACAATGCAAGATATTGGAACACTTCTAAGTTGAAGGCTGGCCTTGCGCTTTGGCACAAGTAAGCGCGATACAATGATAAATCTTGTAAAGACAGCTCCGACAAATCCTGCCCGTCGATCTTTATATCGCCTTTGTAACCATCACCAATTCCAGATACCGCTTCGAGCAAGGTACTTTTACCGCTGCCATTAGGGCCGATAACGTGAGTCACCTGCCCTTGCTTGAGCTCAAATGATAGTGGTAATAAACGAGCGCCGACGCTCAGGCTCTTAATTTGAATCATGATTTTTAATTAACATCCAAATGAAGATAGGCGCACCGATACTGGTGGTCATCACACCCAAAGGCAGCTCTGCGGAATCTAATAAGGTTCTTGCACAGATATCAGCAAACACCAACAACGCAGCGCCAGCAACGGCAGACAAAGGAAGAAGGTATTTGTTATCAGTACCAATCGCTAAACGCAACAAGTGTGGCACAACCAAGCCAACAAAGCTGATCACGCCACCTAAAGCTACCGCGCAGCCGACTAAAATAGACACGGCGAAAATTAGACGCCAGCGCAATCTCGGTACGTTTACGCCTAACTGTGCGGCATGCGTTTCGCCAATCATTAACTTATCTAGCTTACTACCTTGCAGGCACAGCCAAATAATCACGGGGATCATCACCAACGTGAGCGAGTGTTGATACCAAGTGACGCCACCTAAGCTGCCCATCAGCCAATACATCAATAAGCGTAGACTTAAGTCATCACTAAAATAGAACGCCCATGTCACCATCGCGCCAGAAAGAATGCCTAACGCGACACCCACTAGCAGTAATTTAGCCGTGGTGAGTCGCATGGTTTTTACCATGCTCACTAGAATCACGGTAAAACAAAGTGACCCTAAAACGGCGGCAATCATGAACAGTTCTGGGGTAGGAGCAAACGGCAAGAAGAACAGTACGATAACCATCGCCAAGCTTGCACCACCAGAAATGCCGAGCACACCGGGCTCTGCTAATACGTTACCCAATAAGACTTGTAAACTTGCGCCAGATACGGCTAACCCTGCCCCGATAGCAATAGCCGCCAATAGTCGAGGTAAGCGTAAATCAACCAGTAGTTTTTGTTCTAACGTGGACAAGGTGCCCAGAGGGGAAATGAAAAGATCGCCAACCATTAGGTAAATCGCACTCAGCGCGACAAGCAGTGCTGCCATCAGATAAATGGCTCGGGTCCATTTGCGCTGTTTTTGGTGAAGAAGTTGTTGGAAATCCATATCAAGCTACTTTGAAATTGTTCGCGTAACCTTACCTGTATCCCTAAATAAACTCAAGGCTCACACAGTAATGTGAACCTTGATATTTCAACCAGTTGAGCGGTTGTTTTCGTCGCTTTAACCCAGCTCAGTATTAATCGTATACAAGCTGACCGTGGTCGAATCGTGTTTCAACTTCGCACACCATTAAGGCCGCTCGTTGACCGATAGCCACGTTACGATTTGGGAATACCACTGCTTCGTTTTCATTCTTCGCCATCAATGGCTTATCACCATCATGACCAAACACTTCTCCGTGCTTGAATGCCGTAAAGTTTTCTACGTCATCAGAGAACATGAAATCAAAGTCATCGTGCAAACGAACAATGGTTCTGCTCACGCGATAAGTGATGGTTCGCTTAGGTAAATGCTCTGGCTCAACTTCAGCAATCAAGTTACGCATCGCCAAGTCAAAAGCCGTTAGCTTATCAAGTTGGTTCTCACCAATTCTCGCGACCTGCCCTAGTTCCATTGTCAGTGCTTGCGCTTCGAAGTTTTCAGCACTGTACCAACTGAATGTACTGGTTGGCGCATTTGACAACAACACTGCTTCCACGTGCGCACTGTTAATGAAATCAAACAGCTCTTTACTGCGTACTTCGTGGCGAACTTTAGGGCTCACTGCAAACGAGTAATGCTTAGATAAACGGATTGCACAGTGCAAATCTAGATGCCAACGAGTGGCAGGTTCCGTTTCTTTGTAAAACTCAGTCACCAAGAACTTCAAGTTCTTCGCGATATCCACTTCTCGATTGCTCTCGTACTGCTTTTCATCAAACAGACGATTCATGTTCACATCAAGAAAACGAGTATGCGCGTTAGTGGCTTCTGGGTGAGCTATGATAAACAAGCATCTCGCGTTTACTACTTGGAAACCTGTTTCAATATCCTCAATGAGCTTATCGATCAGCTCCATTGGTGAAGTTTCGTCGCCATGAACACCGGTTGAAAAAATGATGTTCTTGGTTTCAGAATTAAAATCCGCGGGAATCACTTCCAAGACACCGCGTTGATGAAGCTTAATTTGAACACCGTTACTCAGTACGGTCTGTCCTGCAAACACTTCTTGCTCAAGATCTAGGCTGTCAAAAAGAAATGATTGGCGAAAGAGGGTCTTCGTCATGCGCTACTCCTTAATTGCACGGCCGTATGTTAATAAATTGTACATAGAAATTGTGTTGCTAGGATCGCACTTATCAACAGAAACTCCGTTATCACTCACAAATACTACCCATATATTTTTATATTACCTGCTGACTTTACTAACCGACATCTGTTCCAAATAACTTTCTCTATTTAAAGAGACTTTTGGTTGTTTCGGCTTTTCTCAGGTTATGCCAGCAAGATAAGAGCCACGTAAGCTAACACAGCTCTTACCTGCTATGAACAGATTGAGATCAATTAATCTTCCTGATCGAGCAATCTTTCAAATTCATCGATTTGAACTTTGACCATGTCGATGCTTTGTTGCCAAAAATCAGCTTGAGTCAGGTCCATTCCTAAGTGCTTTTGAACGACTTCTTCCGCCATCATGCTGCCCGTATCACGAAGCAACGAAACGTAATCGCCGTAGAATTGCTCACCTTTCGCATCGCGCTGAGCGTAAACACCTTTACTGAACAGGTAACCGAACAAGTATGGGTAGTTGTAGAAGCTTACTTGAGAGATGCTGAAATGCAGTTTGCTCGCCCAGAAGTAAGGGTCAGCTTCTGTCATTGCATCGCCATACCACTCTTTCCAAGTCGTTTCCATCAAGTCACACAGCTGCTGAGCCGTTAGCTCGCCTTTTTCACGCTGCTCGTAGAAGGCTTTTTCGAATTCGAAACGCACTGGAATGTTCACCATTAAAGCGAGTGAAGAAGACAACTCTTCCCATAACATCTCAAGTTTCTCGTTACGTGTTTGAGCTTGTTTTAACAAATGGTCTCTAACGATATTTTCAGCAAAGATCGAAGCGGTTTCTGCTAGCGTCATTGGGTAGCGTGTTTGACACAACGGCATGTCTTTCATCACCCAGTTGTGGAACGCGTGGCCTAACTCGTGTGCCAATGTCATTAAATCTGAGCGGCTACCGCTCCATGTCATGAACACAAGCGGAGTGCGTGTAGCAGCAAACTTGGTGCAGTAAGCGCCTAAACGTTTGTTGGCTGCTGGTGCGGCATCAATCCAACCATTATCAACCATCAAAGCGACAAAATCAGCCATCTCTGGATTTACTTCAGCGAACGCAGTTTTGATCACGTCGATCGCCTCATCAAATGGGTAAACCTTAGATTCAGCGTCACCCAGCGGCGGCATCGCAGCTAAGTGATTCCAAGGCTTCATTTCATCTAGCCCGTGAACTCTTGCCATTAACAAACCTGCTTTCTGACCAACAGCTCGATTAGCTTTCGCTACCGACATCATGGTGTCTAGCGTTTCTGGCACAATGCGGCTGCCGTGTAGGCTTGGATCTAGGAAATGCACATCGCTAATCTTCGAACGCTTTTTGTTTTCAGTCAGTCGCCAACCCGCCAATGCATTTAGAATCGAAGCAAAAGACTCTTGGTGCGTTTTCATCGCACCTTGAACCGCGCGCCATGCTGGTTCTTGTTTGTCGAATTCGCTGCCGTACAACAGGCTCGCGGCTTGTGAAAAGCCTAGGGCTTCCTCTTCACCGTCCAGCTTTAGCGACAGTTTTAAAGATCCGGTTAGGTTATCGTATAAACGACCCCATGCATCACGGCCATCCACTTTCATTGCTGCTAACAGCTGTTCTTCAGCCACACTGAGTCGGCTGCTTGAAAGCTTACGTGAACTCTCAATCGCGAAGCGTTGGCCTGCAACATCTGCACTCTCGTGTTCTAAAACCGCATCAATAAACTCTGGTTCAGCGTGAATCAGCGTGTCTTCATAAGGGCTAAACGCTTGAGACATTTCAGAGTTCAGCTTCGCTACACGACCAAGCAATGCTTTCGCTTCTGTGTGTGTCGCGTCGACCGATGCGTGGCAATTAGCGAAGGTGTTGATTGTACTCAGTAACGTGCCTGCCGCTTCTGAAGTCTGAATCGCGTTTTGCATCGCTAGAATGATATGACGCTTTTCAACGTGTAGGTTCAACAGCTCAATGCACTGCTGAATGAGTTCAATGTCCTGTTCGATTTTTGCATCATTAAGATCGCTATAAGCAATGCTTAGATCCCAACTTGGTGTTGTCATGACTAAATTCCTTTCACGTAGGTAGTAATACCAATCAGGTATAGCGGCTGTGAACGCCGCTTTATACTTCTATTTATATTTCTGTTTCTATTTACAGATCTAAAAGATTGTTAATTCTTAAACTGTGTTTTTTGAACACTCAGAGAACAGGTATCCCTATCGATTTAACGCTGATAAAGCTCTGCGCAAACTGAGTGATTTGAATATGCGTTATCGATGCGTTTTCTATCGATAACTTCGAGTACAAACTCGGGTTTTTCCAATCAATATTAAGGCAGTGCGCTAGCAGTATGCGAATCACACCACCATGAGTAACCAACAATATGTTGTCACTTGAATCATTCAAAAGTTGCGACCAAGCTTGAGTTACTCTGTCGTGGAAGCTCTGTAAACTTTCTGCGCCAGTTAATTGATGATTAGCAGGGTCTTTCCAAAAGGTTTCTAACATTCCCCACTTGTCTTCAAGTTCATCAAATGGGACACCATCTACTTCACCGAAGTTCATTTCCTGAAAACCCGATGCAACTGATAAAGGCACAGACATACGCTCTGCAAACAAGCTCGCGAAATCACCACATCGTCTTAGTGGAGAGCTAACCACGCTATCAAAGGTAATGTCTTGTGTAGTTAGTGCCTCACATATCTGTTCTTGAAGATCAGAGTTGACCAGCACATCAGATAAACCATTGAGCGCAGCTTTTCCTTCGACTTTGCCATGTCTTAACAAATAGATGTTTTTGGTTGTTCCATTGACCATGTGTGCGACCTAGCCTTGAATATCAAGCAAGTGATTAGATGGTTTTAAGTGCAGCGGCAATCCGGCAGCAACCAGCGTGACGCGCTCAACGACGCGAGCTAGCGCTTGGTTCATTCGTCCTGCATTGTCCACAAACAAGCGAGACACTTTACCCAGCGGCACCACACCTAAACCGACTTCGTTAGAGACCATGATAATTTGCGCCGGACTTTGCTCGACGCTTTTGACCAATACTTCAACCACGGCTTCAATCTGTTCATTAGTTGCGTCATCACCCAGTTCAAAGATGATGTTGTTCAACCACAAGGTTAGGCAATCAATCAATACCACATCTTCTTTCTCAAAAGACTGCAGTTTTTCGGCTAATTCGACGGGTACTTCATGCTCAATCCACTGCTCGCCACGACGTTGTTGATGGTGCGCGATTCGTTCTCGCATTTCATCATCAAGATATGTCGCTGTCGCAATATAATTGAGGCGTCCATTTGAACATGCTTCAAACGCACATAATGCTTGTTGCTCTGCAAAACTCGACTTACCAGAACGAGCTCCACCCAATATCAGATGACTATTTCGCTGACTTGTTTGATTAATTTGACTAGCTTGATTCGTGTTTGTCATAGGAAGCCGTTATAGAAAGCCATTGTAAAATGCAGTAATGAATACAAGGTAAATCAGTAACTCCATCAACTGTTGAGCTGCCCCCAAGCAGTCGCCAGTAAAGCCGCCAATTCGAGCCGTTAACCACTTTTTGAAACCTGTTCTGAACAGATAGGCGACGACAGATAAAACCAAAGCGAATTCAAGACCAAACCACAAGCTTGGTAACAGGCCAACCAACATAAGGAAGACAAGTTCGCCCTTGGTTTGTTTATTGGCTAGAGGCTTACTCTTGCTCGTGTCTAAATCGCTGACGTAAGGCATGTCGTAAATAAGCGATGCAGCAATCGCGCGGCTAAAGGTATAACTGGTCACGATGACCATAAACAATCCAGTCATGCTGATAAGTTCATTGAGCAGAACCCACTTTCCAAGCAACGCCATGATCAGCGCAGACGCGCCGTATGTACCAATTCGACTGTCTTTCATGATGGTCAAGCGGCGTTCTAGGGTCATGCCGCCACCAATACCATCGGCCATGTCAGTTAAGCCGTCTTCATGGAATGCACCTGTGAGCATCAGGCTAAAACTCATCATCAAAAAGATCGCCACCGCACTCGGCAGTATGGCATCGAGTAGCAAGAGCACACCGCCACACAGTACGCCAAGCAACAAACCAACAGTAGAGAAATAACGACCCGAACGGTTCATTCGCTCTGATGAATAGGGCATATTCTTCGGCATTGGCAAGCGAGAAAAGAAACCCATCGCCAGTGCAAACAGCTCCCACTGATGGGTGACTCGATCTTTCAACGATCTTTCTGGTACATCACTCATTAAACCGTGACTCCAGCACTTTCGAAGCTCGCCATGTTGTTATAGAACTCGGCTGCCGCACGAATGATTGGCATAGCTAGCGCAGCACCTGTGCCCTCGCCTAATCTCAATCCAAGATCGAGCAGTGGCTCAGCGTCGAGCAGCTCTAACAGAATTTTGTGTCCTGACTCTTCAGAGCGATGGGCGAAGATCATATAGTCTCGGCAACTCGGTTCAATTAAAGTCGCGACATACGCCGCAACCGACACGATAAAGCCATCGACTAATACTGGGGTTTTGTTTTGGTAAGCGCCAAGGAAAGCACCGACCATTTGAACGATTTCATAGCCACCGACTTGTGCGAGTACCTCTTTAATATCTTTAACTTCATTCGCATCTAAACCTTTGCAACGCGCGACACCTTGCTCAACCACAGCCACTTTACGTGCAAGCTGTTCATTGTTGATGCCAGTGCCTAGGCCAACACACTCCGCTGCAGCACGATTCGCTAATGCACTTAAGATCGCTGATGCGCTGCTGGTATTTCCGATACCCATTTCACCAAACATGATGATATTGGTGCCATTCGAAATGGTTTTAGATACAAGATCTGTACCCAGTTCAATCCCACGTTCAACCGTTTCTAAACTCATTGCCGCTTCATTGGCAAAGTTATTGGTTCGCGTACCCAAACGCTGAGAGATCAACATGTCACTGTCTGATTCCACAGGCAACAATATCCCCGTGTCGACTACCGTGATATCGATATTATTCACCGCACAGAAGCAATTGATCGCCGCGCCATCGCTTAAGAAGTTCAACACCATCTGTTGTGTTACCGCGCTTGGAGCAATACTCACGCCTTCGTCAGCAATGCCATGGTCGCCAGCAAAAATGATGATACTTGGCTTATTCAATTCGATGTGTTCAACCGCAGCTTCTTTGCCTTGGCTCTGAATCAAAGCCAGTTGATGTGCGACTTTTTCTAGTAAGCCAAGTGCGCCAAGTGGCTTGGTTTTTTGGTCAATTCGGTGTTGGATGTACTGCGAGTATTGGGTATCTAACATAGTTTTTAAAAACGCTTATTCTGGGTACGTTGATATAGGGCTGCTACTTAGGTATTGCTACTTAGGGCGTGCGACAGAAAACACATTGGAAAGCGTGGCGTATTCACCGCCACCCAATCGAGATAAAGGATCAAGTGCTAACGCGTCGATCTTAAGACGCTCACTGTCTTTGTCGATCACGTCTTCGGAAATGTACACGGTTTCGACTTGAGCAAAGATAAGGCTTTGTGGCACTTCTCCAACCTCTTTTACTTCGTACAAGGTGCATCCAAAAGCGACCGCACACTCTTTCAATCTCGGTAAAGAGAAGCCTTCAAATTCAACCAGATCAATGTTATTCGCGGTGACTTCCGAATCACCATGTTCAAGGGTAGCTGCTGTCGCCGTCATGGTTTCGGCAGAACTTGAAGAAGCAATGTGAATCACTAGCTTACCCGTTTCTAGGGTATTACGAGTGGTATCTTTGATTTCGCCGGACGGCTTCTTCCCAACCGATAACATCAGTAACGGCGGATTGCTGGAAACAGGCGTGAAATAAGAGAAAGGCGCGAGGTTGTACTCTTGGTCAGAAGATTCCGTCAATGCCCACGCAATCGGGCGAGGAACAACGGTTTGTGTCATCAGGTGATAAATCTGAGTGGGAGCAAGAGTATCAAGCTTGAGGTTCATAGCACGTCCTTGGTCTATGTGAATTACGACTCAGTTTACGTGTTAAGCAAGGCTGTATCTATGGCTATGTGGCAGAAACCGCAGAGAGTGTTCTTAATTTAAACAGATCACACTGGTTTTTTCTCAGATTGACAGTCAAATTGACGAACCCTAAAACACAAATAATACTGATAATAGATTTATCAATAACTTACATTTTGGCATCGTTTATGCCTTATCTAAATTACTTATTAATCTCTCCATTGATAAGTACCCATACAGTGAATGCCCACAACACTGACGCTACACGAAGAAAGACAATCGATTGAAAGACAAAACAGAACAACGATTTAGGAGGTGTAATGATTCCAAATTCAAGTAAAAGAAAACCAAATAAATCAAGTAAGAAAGCTAGCAAAAAGGTAAGGAAAATCCCACTGTCCTTTACCTAGTAAGAAGCAAGAAAAGTAACAAAGCCCGTCTCCCAGCGGGCTTTGTTATGTTTAACGCCTAACTTAAGTTTCAAACCGCATTTATCTTTCCCACCGCCATTATGTTTCATATCGTACTTATGCTTCAGACCGTACTTATGCGTCGAGCCAAACTAAATCATCTCTTTTTCCATAAACAGGCGACTCCCCACATACTACTGACCACTCGTTTAACAAACTTTTATTCGCTTAAAATTCAAACACTGTTTATATTAAACAAGCACTTGTGGAGTGAAGAAGGGATTAAAATGAGCATTTCTGGAGACAAAACATCGGTCGTGGTGGCTGGTGCAACCGGGTTAATTGGTCATCATGTGATGAAGTTGCTCATCGATGAACCCGCCGTTGATCATATCTATGCCCTATCTCGCCGAGCGTTAGATTCACAGTTTGATTCCAACAAGCTCCACACACTCATTCACAGCGACCTGCAAGTTACCAGTTGGGATGACACGAATGCGACGCCTAATCTTGGCGTTATCTGCTTAGGTACGACTAAGAAAAAGGCAGGATCAAAAGAAGCGCTTCGCAAAATCGATGTGGAACTGGTTAGCCAAGTCGCACAGTCGATGAAGTTTCTTGGGGTTCAACGCGTAGCGGTCGTTTCTAGCTATGGCGCTTCACCAGATTCCTATTCGCACTACCTTCGCTGTAAAGGACAAATGGAACAAAATTTAAAACGTATTGGCTTCAAGCAGCTTTTCATCGCACGCCCTGGGCCTCTGGTGGGTGAGCGTGATGAACCTAGAGCTGATGAAAAACTCCTGCAAAGTGTCTTTCCTCTGCTGTCTCCATTTATGCTTGGTAAGTTCAAAAACCTACGCCCTATTCAGTCGGAAGACGTAGCCAAAGCAATGTTGTTCCGGTTATTCGAAAATAATTTCCAAAATATCGAAATTTACTCGTCAAGTGACATGCTCAATTTATTGGCAAAATATCGCTAAAAAGCTCACCTATTCATCACAATGTTGAATATCCACCCATCCTATTGAGTGGATATTACTAATCGTTCTAATAAATTACTTTTCCTTATTTTACGTTTTGTTACAGGTCGCTACTGTAGCTAACAGTATTTGCGCCCATATATCTAAGCGCCCTATCGATTTAAAGAGATTCATAAGGAAAACAAATGTCATTTTCAGCTATCGCTGCCTTAGCGGTATTCACTGGTATCCTCTTTTTTCTCTACGGACAGCAGAAAAAAGAAAACACACTTTCTCGCCTCGTTTTACTCGGTTTAGTATTTGGTAGCGCATTTGGTCTTGGTCTACAGCTGTTATTTGGTGAAGGCAATCCGGTCATCAACGAAACACTAGACTGGGTAAATATTGTTGGCCGTGGTTATGTTGGCCTACTGAAAATGGTGATCATGCCATTAGTATTGGTTTCAATGATTGCAGCAGTAGTGAAGCTTGAAAAAGGCGGCTCACTGGGCAAGATTTCTGGTATCACCATTTCTGTACTGTTAGCAACAACCGCGATTTCTGCGATTGTTGGTATTGTTGTAACGCAAGCATTCGGCCTGTCTGCTGAAGGTTTAACAGAAGGCGCTCGCGAAACAGCACGTATCGCAACACTTGAAAGCCGCATCGGTAGCGTTTCAGACCTAACAATTCCACAAATGCTGATCAGCTTTATTCCGACTAACCCATTTGCAGACCTAACGGGGGCTCGCTCTACGTCTATCATCGCGGTTGTTATCTTTGGTGTGCTAACGGGCATCGCTGCTCGTAAAGTGATGGCAGAGAAAGAAGAACTAGAATCTCCAATCCGTACTTTCGTTGAAGCGTCACAATCTATCGTTATGCGCTTAGTTAAGATGATCATGGCACTAACGCCATACGGCATCGCAGCGTTAATGGCGAAGGTAGTTGCAACATCAAGTGCTTCTGACATCCTCAGCCTACTGGGTTTCATCGTTGCATCTTACGTTGCGATTCTACTGATGTTCGTCGTACACGGTGTGTTGGTTTCTTTTGTTGGTGTAAACCCGAAAGAGTACTTCCAAAAGATCTGGCCTGTACTGACGTTCGCTTTCACGTCTCGTAGTTCTGCAGCAACAATTCCACTGAACGTTGAAGCTCAAATCACTAAGCTAAACGTGCCACCAGCGATTGCTAACCTGTCTGCCTCTTTCGGTGCGACGATTGGTCAAAACGGTTGTGCGGGTATCTACCCTGCAATGCTAGCAGTCATGGTTGCGCCTACAGTTGGCATCGACCCAATGGACATCAACTTCATTCTGTCTCTGATTGCTATTATCACAGTGAGCTCATTCGGTATTGCTGGCGTAGGTGGCGGTGCAACGTTCGCGGCGCTTATCGTACTTCCTGCTATGGGCCTTCCTGTAACGATTGCAGCACTGCTTATCTCTATCGAGCCACTTATCGATATGGCACGTACGGCGCTTAACGTATCTGGTGCTATGACAGCCGGTACGATCACAAGCCGCCTATTAGGCAAGAAAGACAAGCAACAAGATCTGGAACAAGCGAACGCTTAATGGGTTCGATTGATTCAAGCACTTGAGTCTCGTTAAACAAAAAAACCGATGCACATGCATCGGTTTTTTATTATCTGTTACTTCTAACTTCCATTACTTCACGAGCAACAGCTTAGAACACAAGTTGAATGACTTTTTCGGCAAGTGCTTCATCGTCGTCTTCACTTAATCCGCTGACACCAATAGCGCCAATCACCTGCCCATTTAATTCAATGGGAACACCGCCTTTAAAGCCAGTGATCTTTGGGTCAGTCCAGTAACTTAAGTCTTTACCAGTTTCTCTCGCCCAAGCACCTAAGTTACCGCTTGGCTGTCTATCTCTTGCAGATGTATAAGCTTTGTTCTGTGCTAACAATCCGGCTTGAACACTCACATTATCCATGCGAATAAACGCCAGTAACTCTCCGTGCGTATCACACACGCTCACCGCAATTGCTTGTTGATTATGCTCGGCAATGTCTAGAGCGTTAGACACCAACTGTTGTGCGATCTTTTGATTCAACATGCTCATTCCTTATGGCAGTGCTTGACCACGTGAGTACACGTATAAGTTATACCACTCTTCACGAGATAGGTTTATCTGAGTCGCTACCGCTGAAGCTTTGATTCGGTCTAGATTTGTGGTGCCAATAACAGGTTGGATACGAGCTGGGTGACGAAGCAAAAATGCCAACACAATCGCTTCACTTTCTACGCCATATTGATTTGCTAACTGAGCCACGTAGTGCGCCGTCTTTTTCACGTGTTCATGTTCTGAATACAAACCTTGCTCAGCAAATCGGCCTTGTGCCAAACAACCCCAAGCTTGCAATTGGATGTCATTCATTTGGCAATGTTCAAGAGTGCCTGCGGCGAAGTCTGATTGATGGTGCCCTTGCGAGTTAATCATCACCCCATCGTTCAACCAATCCAACTTGGCTAAGCTCATCTCAACTTGATTCGCGACAATGGATTGCCCAAGTGCAGATTGCAGGTAGTGAATTTGGTGACTGTTCATGTTCGACACACCAAAGAAATCGACCTTACCCTGCGCTTTTAAGTGCTCTAACACTCTTGCCAGGTCATCGAGTTCCATCAAGGGATCAGGACGATGTAATAACAGCACATCGAGCTTTTCAGTATTCAATCGGTTGAGAATACCGTCTACCGATTGGCTTACCCAATCTACCGAGAAATCATAACGACCGACATTGCCCTCACCTTCAAAACGAATCCCACACTTAGATTGAATGAACATCTGATCACGTAATTCAGGCGCTTGTTGTAACGCTTGACCAAAAGCTTGCTCAGCTTTGCTGAACGTATAGATATCCGCATGATCGAATAAGTTAATACCCGATTCTAGTGCGGTGCCGATTACGCTTCGTGTTTGAGCAACATCCGCACTCGTCACTGGATTATCATTCCAGCCACCACCTAACCCCATGCAGCCATAGGCAATTTGCCCAACATTCGGTAGATAATTTGATAATGGGATACGTTTTTTGTCATTCGTTTTGTTTGTAGATTCAGTGCTGTTCGTCATATCGATTCTCGCTTAGAAGATTTGCTGACCAGAAATATGCCTCTATCATATTGTTCTTTTTAAAAAACAGAATATGCTAGTTGCGAAATGATTGTTTGATATGACGAACAATAGATTGGTAGGAACGCGCGAATGAACGAACACAAAAGAATAGAACGACTGATCCTGTTTGTAGAACTTGCTCAGCAACTCAACTTTACCAAGGCAGCCGAAAAGCTCGGTATCTCTAAGAGCTACCTTTCTGAACAGATCAAACGTTTAGAGAACGATTTACAGTGCCCGCTTTTGGTCAGAACCACTCGCAGTGTTCGTTTAACCCAAGAAGGCGAACGCGCGTTACAACAAGGCTTAACGATTCGCTCGCAAGTCTTACAGCTTGAACGCAGTGTTTCTGAGCAACACGACATCGTCAAAGGCCTATTACGCCTCACTTCGCCAAAGATGTTTACTGAGGTATATCTATTCGATATCTGCCAACAGTTTAGGCAGCAATACCCTGAGATTCGTTTCGAGATAAACAGTAGCTACACCAACTTTAATCTCAATCAAGATGATATCGATATCGCGTTTCGTGCCACCAATACGCCACCTGACAACATGGTGGCGAAACACTTGATTAGCTATCAACATGATTTAGTCGCGACTCCCGGTTATCTTAACCAATTTGGTCGCCCTACCAATGTGAGTGACTTAAGTGATCATCAATGCTTAGCAACTCTGCACCAAACCGAGTGGCCTTTAAAATCGGTAAATATTGATGTGTCCGGCTGGCTTTCAAGTAATGACAACCACCTGCTTAAGCAACAAGCTATGGCAGGCAGTGGCATCATCCGTATTGCAAGTTACTACGTTGCGAAAGAGGTCGAACTGGGAGAATTAGAGCGAGTGCTGCCTGATGAATGTCTGCAACAAGGCAACAGTATTTATCTGTTCTATCCGCAAGTTATTTATCCGGCAAAGAAACACCAAGTGTTCGTTAAATTTGTTCAGAATTACTTTGAAAGCTTAAGTCGATAAAATGATGCACAGCTCACTAGGGCTTGTTGGTTTCATCTGGCCAACATATTCGTCGTAGCGAGCTCTACTTCAACCTCTTCGGCTGAATGTGATACCAGTGAAAGTCGACTATATGGCCGATCTACTTTCAAGCCTACTCGTCCTAGTTCTTTTATTTTTTCTTGCTCTTACATTTACATTAATACCTAAACATTCACTCTACGAATCGTTTTTTATTGACTTAAAAATGAAATCATAACGACACACTAATTTGCGTAACTTAGGGTGCAAATAGGCAATCAGATTACAGTGCCTATCAGGAGGATGTATGAAACCAAATCGATCTACGGTACTCACTGGACATGTAAAACACTGCCCATGCTGCTCTACCGAACTGGTCATCAAAGACCACATTCACGTTTGCCCGCGCAATGAAATTGGCGACTGTTACTTCGATGGCTATGACCAACACGAACAGCGCGCTAATACCGATTTTATCGATCATGCAAGTGCCAATGATAGCCTTGTTTACGGCATGTCAGAACACTAAGCGTTATTCAAGATTTGTTGAAGTCATTTCGCGCCAAAAAAAATGCAGCGCCAATCGAGTGATTGTTCGCTGCATTCTTAGATCCTGTAAACTTAGCTAACCATTAAAATGGAGCTAGATAAAACGGATTACCACATTAGATCATCTGGGATCACGAAGTCTTTGTACGGGTCATCTTCGTCTACTTCGTCTGTGCTACCTGCCTGCGTATCAACGATAGATTCTTCGTCGCGCATAGCAATCTTGTTCGCTACTGCTGTTGGAATAACAACATAGCTCTCGCCTTGACGAGCAATACTTAGAATGCCTTTACTTAGTTGCTTTTGAGTCAGCTCTTCTACGTAAAGATATTTAACTAGCGTACCGTCGGTGAAGTTGTATTTGATCTCACCATTCTTCTGTTCGATCTTGTTCATCTCAATCAGTTGCTTCACTTGAGCTTTAATTTCTTTGCTCAACTGTTGTTCTTTCAACTGTTGGTTTAGCTCTTTGTCTTTCGCTTGCTGCGCCAGTTTAGTTTCTTCAGCTGCCGCTTTTGCTTCACGAGACTGAACGCGAGACTTTTTAGAGCCTTTCTTCGCCTTCTTTAATTTTTTCTCATTTACCAAGCCAGCTTTAAGCATCTGCTCTTGGAGTGTTAACTTTGCCATGACTTTCCCAGTTCAGGATTAAAAACGGCACTATCATACCTGTTTTTAAGGTTTCTGTTTACTGAACAAGAGTAAATTACAGAACAATCGCAAAATTTGTGCTGATAGATCTAAGCTGTCGCCACAATCCCTTCTAGTTGCTCACAATCTCTACTCTCCCCGAACATACAGTTTTGATTTAAGCATGCCAACATTGGCTGCTCCACCGACTCAAAACCATTATCTGACTCTATTATTCGCGCGCGTACCATTTATCATTCCAACAAGACAATATGTTAATTTTCAATGGTTAATCAATTTTATAAAACCTTGGCATATATCTCATATTTGAATAAATGCCATAGAGTTATAACTCCAATGTCATAACTCTTGACTACGTTATTCTAGACATCAATCAATAAGGATAACGTAAACGATGAAAACTCAATGGACTTGGTTAGCTGCACTTGTGGCATCCACATCAATCGCTTCGACCTCTGCGATCGCAGACACCGACGTGTATCTCACCAATAACACCAATCAAGTGATGACCATTCAAGCCAACCACACTGGTACCGACCTGCTTCAACTCGGTGATGAGTGGCAACAGCATGTTGAACAGATTGGTCCTTGGGAGACGAAGAAGCTGATAAGTTTCAACCGCTGGACTGGTGTGAAATCTGGGAAGACCTATGAGTTTGACACTGTGATATCGAACGCTGTGGGCGAAAGTGTCACGCTCAACCAAACCATGAAGGGACATTGGTATAACTCGACACTGCAACATGGTTTGAGTGCCGCAGACGTCAACCTAACATTGCATGACGATCGTAATATTCATCGCAGCACAACCGATGCGTTCGGGGTCAATGCAGAGCTAGCCCTCAAAGCCGATTCTACAGCGCGCTATGATGATATTTATTACACCATCACCCCACCAAAAGTGGATGAGCAACCAGAGCAGGATGCCAATACACTCAAGGTCATGACTTACAACATCTGGGCGCTGCCTGCCATCGCTTCACATATTGGTGACCGCTATGACCTACTCCCTCAATATGTAAAGGGCTATGACGTGTTGGCGCTTCAAGAGGTGTTTGCTAACGGCAGAGATGAGTTCTTGCGTGAGCTTGCGAAAGAGTATCCTTATCAAACTAAAATGCTCGATAAAGATGGGATTAACATATACGACGGTGGTGTGATCATTGTCAGCCGCTATCCTATCGTTAATGAAGCGCAGTATGTTTTCCCTGATTGCACGGGCACAGATTGCTTTGCTGATAAAGGTGTTAACTACGCGGAAGTTATCAAGAATGGTCAGGCTTACCATGTTTTCGGTACCCACACGGCATCATTCGATACGGACACCGCTCGTGATTACCGACAACGTCAATTCAAGCAGATGCGTGCACTGGCGCAGTCTCTGAATATCCCGGCATCAGAAACTGTGGTTTACAGCGGTGACTTCAACGTGAACAAGCTCAAGTTCCCAAGCGACTATCAACAGATGTTTGCTAACCTGCAGGCTGATGAACCAACATACTCAGGTTACACCGCTTCTACCTTTGACCCACGCATCAACAACTTTGCGGGAGAGCCTATGTCGGGTGGCGAGAACGTTGAGTATCTCGATTATGTAGTAGTGAGCTCAGAGTATGCCGCTAAAGCGCATAACTACAATCGCGTGGATGTCCCAAGATCAACAAGCAGTGAGTTATGGAAGCACTACAACCTTTCAGACCACTTCCCTGTTAGCGCCGTGATCAAGTAACTCGGTGAACCAATAATGCATCGAGTTATATTAATCCTAATGCTCGTCTTAACGGCGAGCATTATTTGCTATTCGTGGTCATCAAAAACGAACGAAACAGCGCTATCTTCTGCTCAACACACAGAACCTAAGCCGCGTGTTTCTACGACAACTAATGACGATAATTCCACGCCTACTGCAACCGCTAGTTCGGAAAACTCCGCATCGCACAGCAATCAAGCCCAAGCCGGAGCACTGGACGGTAAAATTCTTGCTGAAAACTTGAGTGAGCTTGAAGGCAAGGCTTTGTTCGATGAACTCGATGGGTTCTGGAAGCTTTGCCAACAACGTGATGACTGCACTGAGCAACTCGCACGATTGAAATCAGAATTGCCGAGTATATGGTTTGAATTACTGAGCGACTATCCGCAGCTATCGGCTGACTGGCAATTAACACAAAGCACTATCCCACTTGAATCCATAGAGACTCTTGAAGATCGTGTAGCCTTATTCAAGCAATCTGCACAACAAGTATGGGGAGAGTTGGCCCACCAGCTATTCGCTGACCAGCTTGCTCATCTGGATTTTACGCTTGACGCTAACACCCTTGAAAAGAACGAAGCGAGCCAGTTTTTGGCCACCTATCAAGATTTGCTTAGTGAATGGCAAAACAATACGGGCACGTTAAACGCCGAAACACAGCTTCAAAAATATGAACTGGCAGTATCTTTGATACCCAGCAGCTATAACCCTGCTGAAGTAGCATCAGTCAAAGCCGACCTTCAAGATGCCTACTTAGATGAAGCGCAGGCCAGCAACATTGCCGCGCGAGAACAACAAGTCGCACAACAGCAACAAAGCGTGATGAGTTATCACGAGCAACTGGATCAGCTCAAAGCAACCTTAGACTCTCAGCACTCATCAAGTTATGCCACTTGGACTCAACAAGATTGGGACAGTTATTATCAACAGCGAGTCACCGATTTCAGGGAGCAGTTCTTTAGCAAGTAACGCCTTAACTTAAACCATCACGAAACTGAGCGGGCGTTTTATTGAGCCAACCTTTAAACGCCCTTCTGAAATTTGCAGGGTCGCTATAACCGAGCCTTTCACCGATGTCATCAATGCTCATGGTTGTGCCGAGTAATAGCTCTTTGGCCAGCTCCACTCGAACTTCGGTAAGCAATATTTGGTAACTGGATTCATGGGTCACTAGCTCTCGCCTGAGTGTACGAGAGCTACAACCAAACTCATCCGCGAGTTGTTCAATATTCGGGAAACTACCTGCGGTTTGATAAAAGATCGTTTTGATCTGGTTAGTCAGCAGATGCTCAGAGTCCAACGTTTCCATTATCGACTGGCAAGACGCAAGATAGCGCTTCAGTGTCGCGGCATCATGAGTCAATAAGGTTTGCGACAAAACCGATACATCAAAACGCAGTTCACAATGGCTCTGCTCAAAAACTACAGGGCACTGGAAACGATCGTCATAGAGCTTGGCGTAATTAGTGCGTGTATAAGGCAAAGCCAAAATATGAATATCCAACTCATGACCAGTCAGCTCTTTGAATAAAGAGACGATTGAACTCAAGAAATATTCACTGCAGAAAGGAAGCAGATCGCCCACTTCCAATGTGTTCTCAATCTGAATCACTGCTTGCTCGGAATCTAGAAACAATTTAACCGAGAAGATAGGACCGTTCAGGCGCAAATACTTGAAGCCCGACTTGATGGCCTCCCCGACATTTTGACTGGTTGATAGCGCATAACCCAACACACCAAAGTGGCTCAAGCTAGCGTGCTCTCCCAACCAAAGCCCCAAACCATCGTGAGGAAAACTCTGATTAGCCGCGCTAAACAACGAAAGCTTGTCAGCGTAAGTCAGTTTTCCATTCGGATCTCGCCAATCCATGTTCGGCAAACCCACATCATTGAGTAGCCTTTCAATATCGATACCTCGTTGCTCTAGCGTATTCAACAGCAGCGCGATATCTAATGTACCCAACTGGTGCCTATGTCCGGTTGGCTTATACTCCGCGATAATCTCCAATCGTCTCTCCTTATATCGAGCCCATTCCCATCAACATGACTACTCAGCCTTAACAACACATGCTGACAAAATCGTGATTGGTAACGCGCTCTTGTCCGAATATGACCTCCCAATTCTACGCTACTCATCGCACAATGGCTTTAGTTGTTAAAATAATGTGAACCATCGCAATGATAAAAACCAACCCAGCCCCACACAGTTTGATTAATTCTAATGGTCAGCCGATCATTGGGCATTTCGATGGCATCCTTAAACACCTAAACATCGAGAACTTTGACTACCGAAACTCGATGGATTCAAAAGCAAACCCTTGGCAGAAGCACTTCCACTATAAGCAATTCCAGTTTGTCAGCATCGTCACCGACACACACATTATCGGCGTCGCTATCGCGGATATTCGCTACTTAGGCTCGGCATTTTGTTATCTGTACGACATAGAAAACAACCATCTGCAAGAGTCATCTTGGTTGAGGCCATTAGGGTTTGATAAGCATGTAACGCCTTCACCATTTGAAGGAAAGACAAGCATTGCAGATCAAAGCATTGCTTTCTATATCGAGGGCGGACAATGGCGAGTTCGCTTGAATACGAAATTCATCAAGGCCGATATTTCTTTAGAGCCTGAAACCGACAGCTTGCCCATGGCGATGTGCAGCCCAACGGGTTATTCAGGTTGGACTTACACCCAAAAGCACAATGCTTTGCGCATCAGCGGTGAAATCCAAATCAAGGGAGAATCACTCGTTCTCGAACAAGCTCGTGCCGGTTATGACTTTTCAGCGGGTTACATGAGACGTGAAACCAGTTGGCGCTGGGCAAGCATCAACACGCAATCCAATGGGACAGATATTGGCTTGAACCTCGCAGCAGGCGTCAATGAAACCGGAGGCTGCGAGAACGTTTTATGGATCAATGGAACTCGGCACTTACTTAACCCGGTACAGTTTGCGTTTAGTCGCCAAGACACCAATTTACCTTGGCAGATAACATCACAAGATGGACGTATAAACCTGACCTTTACGCCCTTAAATAATCGCAGCGAAAAGCTCAATTTATGGCTGTTAAAAAGTAACTTTCGTCAGTTCATTGGTCACTTTTCTGGCTCGATTGAAGACATCAATGGAGTGACACATCAACTCGATGGTGTTCTTGGCCTAACAGAAGATCACTTTGCTCGCTGGTAGCGAAATTTTGCTAACTGAATTTCAGGCGAGCAAGTCTAAGTAAACTTGATACTAAGAACGCGTATGGCGTCTCAACAAGGATAAAACATGAATATCGACGCATTAATCAATTACCCAGAATGGCTACTGCTGGTATTAGCGCCCTTGTTCGTGGTGTGCATGTTGGCTGAGTATTTTATCGGTCAGAAGCAAGGTCGACTGCCTGATAACTCCAGCTATAAGCTTTCAGAAGTGATGTGTAATTTCACGCTGGCGGGAATGCATCAACTCTCCGATTTGCTCACCGGGTTATTGGTCGTGCAGCTGTATCTCTGGATGTTTGGTTGGCGCTTAATGGACATTGAAATGGGCGTGCTGAGTTTTGTTGTATTGATGGTGTTGCAAGACTTTTGCTATTACTGGTTCCACAGAGCAAGCCATCGTGTTCGCTGGATGTGGGCAGCACACGTGGCACACCACAGTTCAGAAAGCATGAACTTCAGTACGGCTTTCCGTCAAAGCTTAATGTATCCACTTGCTGGGATGTGGCTTTTCTGGATACCGTTGGTCATCATAGGTTTTGCCCCTAAGTGGGTCATCTTTGTGGTGCTTCTCAATCTAGGTTTGCAGTTCTTCGTCCATACACAATGGATACGAAGCTTGGGGCCACTTGAATACATCTTTAATACCCCTTCGCATCATCGAGTACATCACGGCAAAAACCCGCAATACATTGATAAGAACTACGCCGGCGTTCTTATTATCTGGGATAAGTTATTTGGTACATTCGAACCTGAAGTTGAAACTGTACGTTATGGCGTCACCAAACCCGTGAACAGTTTTAATCCGATAGTGGTCACCTTTCAAGAATGGAAGGCCATATTCAAAGATTTGAAGAACCGAGAGTTAACCATGAAGCAGAAAGTCCAGTTGATACTCTCGCCTCCATCGGATTAAACGGACGATAGACAGATTGTATTAACTAAGAAACCGCCTCAATTGGATTCAAAACCTTCCCTACCGACTCGATTGAATAGTAAAGCACCGTTTTCCGGCAATTTATTTGTGATCTGGGTTGCACGCGTACCGCATACTATCAGATACTGAACAAAACTAACCTTCAGCCACAGTAAACGTTCCGCGCTTGCTGTTCAGGAAATTCAATGAGTTCAGATAATCAGCCGACCTACTTCTTTTTCGATTACGAAACGTGGGGCGTTAGCCCAGCAAAAGACCGTCCGAGTCAATTTGCGGGTGTTCGTACCGACCAAGATTTTAATGTTATTGGAGAGCCTCTGGTTATCTATTGCCAACCTCCCGCTGATTACCTCCCTGCGCCTGAAGCTGCACTGATCACCCGTATCACACCACAAAAGGCGGCTTCACAAGGTCTTCCTGAACCAGAGTTTATCGCTAAGATCCATGCTGAGTTAGCCAAACCAAACACCACAAGCCTTGGCTACAACAGTATTCGATTCGATGATGAAGTAACGCGTTACACCTGTTACCGAAACTTCATCGACCCATATGCGTGGAGTTGGCAGAACGGCAACTCGCGTTGGGATCTGTTAGATGTAATGCGCGCTGTTCACGCACTGCGCCCTGAAGGCATTGTTTGGCCAGAGAACGAAGAAGGTTATCCAAGCTTCAAACTGGAACACCTATCTGTGGCAAACGGCATTGAACATGAGAACGCGCACGATGCGATGGCCGATGTTATTGCGACCATCGAGTTAGCGAAGAAGCTGAAAGCTGCACAACCTAAGATGTTCGATTACCTCTACAACATGCGTCATAAGCGTAAGCTGAATGACCTGGTTGATATTGTAAACATGACACCATTGATGCACGTTTCGGGCATGTTTGGCCGTGACTGCAACTACACAAGTTGGATTGTGCCTATGGCTTGGCACCCAACCAATCAAAATGCCGTTATCGTGGTTGATTTAGCCAAAGATCCAAGCCCACTGTTAGAACTGGACGCTGATGAACTCAGAGACAGACTCTACACCAAACGCAGTGAACTGGGTGAAGACGAGCTACCCGTACCAATCAAATTGGTTCAACTGAACAAGTGCCCTATTCTTGCTCCAGCTAAAACGCTGACGGCTGAAAATGCCGAAACCATCGGTATTGATCGCCAACAATGCTTGAAGAACTTGGCACTGCTGCGCGAACACCCAGAGATCCGCGAAAAACTGATCGGCCTGTACTCACAAGAGCGAGAGTACGAAAAGAGTGATGATGTTGATACACACCTTTATGACGGTTTCTTCTCACCTGCTGATAAAACAGCGATGAACATCATTCGCGAAACTGACCCAAATAACTTGGCAGCTTTAGATATCACCTTCGGTGATGAACGTATTAAACCGTTACTGTTCCGTTACCGTGCGCGTAACTTCCCATGGACGCTCGACGAAGCTGAGCAATTGAAATGGGCGAACCATTGTCGTGAGTTTTATGAAAGCCGTTTAGAAGAGTACATGCTCAACCTTGAAAACCTCGCGCATGAACATGAAAGCGACGAGAAGAAAATGGCTATCTTGAAGGCGGTTTATCAGTACGTAGAAAAGTTAGCTAGCTAATTCCATTATCAAGAGACGTAACACTTTGAAAGAAAGATTGATCCAACTGGTTTACTGCTTAATCTCCTTCACCTTAATCATAGGTGCACTTACAGCAGGTAACGCGTTACAGCACTTTTTGGATACCTCAATTCCAGGCAGTATTTTTGGCATGTTGATTCTGTTTGCCGCCATGGTGATTGGTATTGTTCCTTCGCACTGGGTACAGCCCGGTGCAAGCTTGATTATCCGCCTAATGATCTTACTGTTTGTTCCGATCAGTGTTGGGTTGATGGATCATTTCGACATGCTCATCACGAACGCATTGCCAATTATGGCGAGCGCCGTTGGTGGCACATTATTGGTGTTAGTATCCTTATCATGGTTCTTAGACCGCTTGCTTTCGAGAGGTAACTGATCATGTGGATTCTACTCACCATCGTGGTATTCCTATTTGCTCGCTGGGTAAGTCAAAAAGTAAACTCGCCGCTGTGTAACCCCCTGCTTATCAGCATTGGTATCATCATTCCGATTCTCACGTTCTTTAGAGTACCGTTTGAGACTTACTATGCTGACAACACTTGGATTACCTACATGCTGCAGCCTGCGGTTGTTGCACTTGCTTACCCACTTTATGAGCAGCTACCTCAAATCAGAGCCAACTGGCGCATCATTACCTTTGCTTGCACGCTAGGCAGTGTGATGTCGATGACAACAACGGCAGTGATCGCAGTAGCATTTAAAGCGGACTTAACTTTGATTGCGAGCTTGTTAGGCAAATCAGTCACCACGCCAATTGCAATGGAAGTATCGAGCCATTTAGGTGGTGAAGCAGCGATTGCGGCAATATTGGTATTGATTGTTGGTCTGTTTGGGGCAATTTTTGCTTATCCAATCTACAATCTCATTGGTATTAAGAGCCCGATCGCCCGTGGTTTAACCATGGGGACGGTATCTCACGCATTAGGCACTGCGACATGTGCTGAAAAGAACCAAGAAGATGCGGCATTCAGTTCGTTGGCATTGGTTCTTTGTGGGGTTATCACCTCAATCATCGCACCGAGTATATTTTCGCTCGTGGTTTGGTTCTACTCTTAACCTAAACGATCACTACGCGATTCAGCCCAACCAGAATGCTGTTTATTACAGTGTCTGTTTGGGCTTTTTATTCGCATTTATTTAGCAATAGCAGTCAAGTCACGGTCTTTTACGAGCAATAAGTGCGATATCAGCTGTATAAATGGCTCTTGTAATCGATTTCAAGTGTGACCTCACTCTAATTATGCAAACCAATGTAACAACAACAATTCAATAGTGATCTTTATCACAGAAAATTCCTGAGCATTGCATAAACTTAAAGCCTAAGGTCAATTAAGGATTCAACATGAACAGTCGTATTACCCTGGCGCTGGAAAGTGCTCCATCATCAATGAAAGCGCTTTTGAGTGACATCGTATTAGCAGACAACTTTGACGCGACATTGTCTCCAGAACAATTTGCTAGCCTACTGCAAGCAAGTGGTTTAGCGGATGACGAGCTACGTATTGCGCTACTTCCTTTTGCCGCAGCCTATTCTTACGCTCCGTTATCTGACTTTTATGTTGGTGCAATCGTGCGTGGTTTATCTGGCACTCTGTATTTTGGTGCAAACCTTGAAATTGCTGGTGCTCAACTTGGCCAAACAGTACACGCTGAGCAATCTGCAATCAGCCACGCTTGGATGAAAGGCGAGCAAGGTATCTCTGATATCACAATCAATTTCAGCCCTTGTGGTCACTGTCGTCAATTCATGAACGAACTGACCACAGCAAAAGAACTTAAAGTTCAGCTTCCACAACGTGATGAAATGTCTCTGCAAGAGTACCTACCAGACTCATTCGGCCCTGCCGACTTAGGTGTGACGACTGGCCTAATGACTAAGCTTGATCATAAGCACACGACTGAAGAAACAACGCCTATTGTTGTAGAAGCGCTAGCAGCACTAAACCGCAGCCATGCTCCTTACACCAAAAACCTAAGTGGTGTTTCACTGCAATTGACGTCGGGTGAGATTTTCACCGGTGCTTACGCTGAAAACGCAGCGTTCAACCCAAGCTTACCTCCTCTACAAGTGGCGTTGATTCAACTTAAACTGGCTGGCTTCGATTTCGAACAAATTGAAAGTGCTGCTTTGGTTGAAATCGCAGAAGGTAGCATCAGTCACCTAGCGGATACGCAATCTACATTAGAAGCGATTAATCCCGACATTCCAGTGACTTACTTAGCAATCTAAGTACATCTGATTAACAAAAATTTAAATAAGCAGCCCTATTTAACAGGGCTGCTTTTTTTATGCCTGTAATTAAAGCAACAACTTGCGCAAACGTTTGCTTTTGTCATTGAAATAAGTATGATCACCCCGTTTTCAATCAATCGTTCAAAAGATCGGAAGGAATTTCTATGTTTGGTACTGCTACTCGTGAAAATGCTACTCGTGTACTTCTATTAGGTTCAGGTGAACTCGGCAAAGAAGTTGCTATCGAGTGCCAACGTTTAGGTTTGGAAGTTATTGCTTGTGACCGTTATGCAGACGCACCAGCAATGCAAGTTGCGCATCGTAGCCATGTATTAGACATGTTAGACGGCGATGCACTTCAAGCGATCATTGAACTAGAAAAGCCAGATTATGTGGTTCCTGAAATTGAAGCTATTGCCACCAGCAAGTTGGTAGAGCTAGAAGCACAAGGCTTAAATGTCGTTCCAACTGCGAATGCGACCAAGCTAACGATGAACCGCGAGGGTATCCGTCGTCTAGCGGCAGAAGAACTAAAACTGAGCACTTCTCCTTACCGCTTTGCAGACACCTTTGAAGACTTCGCTTCCGCTGTTGAATTCGTGGGCATGCCTTGCGTTGTTAAGCCAGTAATGAGCTCTTCAGGTAAAGGCCAAAGCGTTATCAAAACAGAGGAAGACATTCAGAAGTCTTGGGACTACGCACAAGAAGGCGGTCGTACTGGCGCGGGTCGTGTAATCGTTGAAGGCTTCATCGACTTTGATTACGAAATCACGCTTCTAACCGTTCGTGCTGTCGACGGTGTTCACTTCTGTGCACCTATCGGTCACCGTCAAGAAGACGGTGATTACCGTGAATCATGGCAGCCACAGGTCATGTCTGACAACGCACTTAAAGCGGCGCAATACACGGCAGAGCAAGTGGTTAACGCATTAGGCGGTCACGGCATCTTTGGTGTTGAACTGTTCGTTAAAGGCGACCACGTGATCTTCAATGAAGTCTCCCCTCGCCCACATGATACTGGCTTGGTTACTCTGATGTCTCAAGACTCATCGGAATTTGCACTACACGTACGCGCATTTACAGGTATGCCGATCAAATCAATTACTCAGTATGGCCCTTGTGCCTCTGCCGTAATCCTTGGTCAAGGTACTTCAACCAACATTCGCTTTGAAGGCCTTGCAGAAGCGCTAGACGCACCACAAACGCAAGTTCGCTTGTTTGGTAAGCCTGATATCGATGGTCGCCGTCGTCTTGGTGTGGCGCTTACTCGTCGCAACAGCACTGAGACAGCGATTGAAGATGCAATTGAGAGCGCGTCAAAAGTAAAAGTGATTTACTAACCTGCTATTCAATTCTGAACAATCACGAGTTCAAATCTGAACCACAAAAAGACGGGCTATCGAGCCCGTCTTTTTGTTGGTGTTATCTGTTCGCTTAACTAAGCAGACTGAACTTAAGCGTCTGACTCAATCAAATACACTTCTTCACAGAAGCGAGACAAGCCTTTCTTAGCAATCTTCGGATGTTCATCGTTCGCTATATCTTGATTCAACAATGTAATTTTGTATCCTGCAAACAATTGAGCAATCTCTAACTTAGGTACGCTAAACGGAGGCCCAGCCATTTCGTTTTGGTCGTAATCCAGTGTTACCAAAAGAATCTTACCACCCGGTTTCAGCAGTTGTTTCAAACGCTCTACATACTGCACTCGCATCTCTTCAGGCAATGCGACTAAAGACGCGCGATCATAAATGGTATCGACAGGCTGGATTGGCGCTGTGAAGTAATCGCCTGTGTAGATGTTCAGTTCATCGAATTGGTAGAGCTCGTGCTGACCGCTAATTTGAGTCACAGTCGGCGTATAAAGGTGCTCTGCAAAAAATGCGCGAACCGCAATCTGGCTTAACTCGACACCTTGAACATCTTCATGCTTTGAAGCTAGCCAAATCAGATCTTCACTTTTGCCACAAAGTGGAACAAACACACTCTTCTCGTAGCTAGGCTCAGTCTTTTCCCAAAATTTAATCAGAAGTGGGTTTACATCTTCGAGGTGGAAACCAATTTGGTTGGCTGCCCATTTATTGTGCCAAAATTCAGGATTATTCATCTTTCGTTCATGTTAAACAGTCATAATGCAAGGGTACAGTATAGAGAGGTAAGAGCAACCTTAGCTTGGTTTAAAGTACCAAATTGGTTTCGATAAAATCAGAAACTGGCTAAGTTCAAAGTTCTGATAATTGCGGAACTAACGGTTGGATTATTTGTCTATATCTTCACATTTTAAAGCAATATTAAACGTTAGAGTTGGTTTCTGTCTTAGCTAGCCCCATTAAATATGTAGTGAGTTTAGTTAAGCTGTTTTTACTCTTTTGCGTTACTGGTTACCCCTTTTGACTACCCGTTTTTTGTAACCTTGTATTTTGGAGTTTGAATGAGTGTATTTCTCCGTACGACGGCCCTAATGCTTTTGGTATTGAGCCGAGCGCCTGCATTCGCAGCAGCACCTGTTTCAACAAGTTCAACAGATCAAACGCGCACTCCTGCGCAAAACCAAGTATCTTCAAACGTATTCCGTCATAGTTTGAGCGGCCTTTACGGCATCAAAGCCTTCGACTCACGCCCGACTCAGCCTTACACCGACTTCGATATTTTGTACAGCAAAGCGCATCAAGGCCAAGCTGAACTAGAAACTATCTGTAAAAGTACTGCCCTACTCACCAATTCTGAAGCGCTATTTGCTGGCGTTAAATCTCAAGCTCGCGCAGAAGAAAAAATCGCCCTTGAGCTTGATGGTGATGTGACAAAAATTACCGACTTAGCCCGTGCAACTATCATCGCGAACGATGTAGAGAGCTTGGTTGAAGTTTACGAAGCGCTAAGCCGTGAAGCAGACGTTGTTAAGCTGAAAAATAAGTTTAAATCGCCGGCTGACTCTGGTTACCGTGACCTTAACTTGTTGGTTCGTTTGCCTAAAACCAACATCATTGCAGAGGTTCAACTTCACTTAAAAGCGATTGCTGACGTGAAAAGTGGTCCTGAGCACGAGCTGTACGAAATTATCCAAGGCATTGAGCGTCACGCAATTGCAGAACATCGCCCAATCAACGATATCGAAGCGGCACAAATCAATAGCCTACGACGCCAATCTTTAGAGCTTTACCAACAAGCATGGCAACCGTACATTACAACGCACATTAAAGCGGCTTAACACATAGATAGGCTATTCCAATAAACATCACAAGGGCTGCACTCGCAGCCCTTTTTAGTACTTGTTGAGTAGCCTCTCCACTTCCTATCCCAAATAATCAGATCGTTTAAATTTAGATCTCAGTCTCTTTTCTCCGTCGAACATTTCTGTTTCTATAGCGAATAAGCTTCTGACAAGAAAAGGAATTACGTCAATGCAGAATAACAAATCCATGCTTTCCATCGCGCTACTTGCTGCGTTTTCTGTACACGCTAGTGCTGACGAATGCGGAAAGATCACCATTGCAGACATGAACTGGAACTCGGCGAGCCTATTGCTCATGTCGACCAATTCATTTTGAATAACGGCTACGGCTGTGAAGCGGACTTAATCCCCGGTGATAGCGTCCCTACGGGCACGTCAATGATTGAAAAAGGTCAACCTGATGTTGCGCCAGAGCTTTGGACTAATGGCATCAAAGAAGCGTTGGATAAGGGTGTTGCGGATAAGCGTCTACGTTACGCGGGCAAGTCTTTGGTCAACGGCGGTGAAGAAGGTTTCTGGGTACCAAACTACCTTGTTGAACAGTACCCAGAGCTTACAACCATTGAAGGTGTGATTAAAAACGCAAAGCTGTTTGAACACCCAGAAGATGATGAGAAGTTTGCGTTTTATAGCTGCCCTGCGGGTTGGACTTGTCAGATTACCTCCGGTCACCTGTTCGATGCGCTTAAGTTAGAAGATCACAATTTTGAAATGGTTGATCCCGGCTCAGGCGCCGCTTTAGCAGGTACGATAGCGAAAGCTTACGAACGCAAAAAAGCATGGTTTGGATATTACTGGTCGCCTACGCCTGTGCTAGGTAAGTATGAAATGGTGAAGGTTGATTTCGGAAGTGGTACTGACATTGAGGAATTCCGTAACTGTACGACACAACCTGATTGTGAATCTCCTAAAGTGACCATGTATCCACCAGCACCGGTTCACACAATCACCACAGAAGCCTTTGCTAATAACGAACCTCTTGCCTACCAATACTTTGAAAAGCGTGGTTTTACCAATAAACAAATGAGTGAGTTGCTGGCCTGGATGGAAGACAACCAAGCCGACGCCGAAGAAGCCATGTATTACTTTCTAGAAAGCTCACCACAGGTATGGAAGCCTTGGGTGTCTGAAGACATCGCAAGTAAGGTTCAACAAGCCCTTTAGAGTGAAGATTCAAAGTCAGAGGCCTAGCCTCTGTTTTCGCATCTAAAGCAAGTTCTTACCGGACAGTAAATAGATGGAGTTTGAGAAAGGTTACTAAAAATTAAAGAAATGCGTTTAGCTTAAACTCTATGCAGATACAAAAAGACCACGCTAGGCGTGGTCTATTGCTTGGCTACTTCTCGATTTTAATATTTTCGACACGGGCCTTTAGTTTTTGTCCCGGTCTAAAAGTAACAACACGTCGAGCAGAAATTGGAATGTCTTCACCAGTTTTCGGGTTACGACCAGGTCGCTCGTTTTTCTCGCGAAGATCAAAATTACCAAAACCAGACAGTTTTACCTGTTCGCCATTTTCGAGCGCTTTACGAACTTCTTCGAAAAACACTTCCACCGTTTCCTTGGCATCCCGCTTGCTGTATCCGAGTGTCTCAAACAGGTTCTCAGCCAAATCGGCCTTCGTGAGTGCCATAAAACTTTCCTCAAAGCTATGTTAAACATTGCTACCATCGCCAGTAGCGCCAAAGCATTTACCCTATTCAATCAATGAGATAAGGTCATTTACTAGGAAAGTGTATGCCAAGCTTCTGATTTTCGCCAACTTTTTTATCTTAACTATTTAATTATTCTTTCAAATCAGAAAGATAACTCGCTTCAAATTTCACATATATAGCTAAAAACCATCTACTCAACAGTAACGAAATGGCGTTATATTCCATACAAACAACCATTAATAGAATTTAAAACTTTAGCGAACTAAATAATAATTTTTGAGACTTTTCTCCGATACCCAATAAAATCAGCCACTTGATTTGATATGGAACTCAACAGAGGTTACTAAATAAGCGTTATTAAATATAAGATTTGTATCATTTCAGAATTTAATTCGAATTCACTTATAAAAGCCTATGTTCTTTTGAGGTTTTCGGTTACAACTTAACAGAGGATGGCTTGACGGAATCAGAACTCGATGAGTGTATCGAAATCAGAATAGAAATGATCGGTCTAGAAATAGACGATGATCTTGAGAGCCAGTTACTTGCGTGTATGGTTAGTTGATTGCTTAGTAAGTTGGTTATTTAAATAACTTCACTTCTTCGACATAGAATAAGACCTCACAAGTGCGAGGTCTTATTTGTCATTCAAAGCTGCTCATGCAATATCAGCTTTCTTCAATCATTTTTGTTCAGCAAGTGTTTGTGTCGCTTTGGTATTCGTTACATTCGCAGGTTTCACAATCAAACCAATCCCGACAAGAAACAGTATTGATGCAACAACCTGAGCCACAGACAGCACCTCATCATACATAAAGTAACCGCTAATCAATGCGAAGATAGGCACTAACAAGGTTAACGGCGCGGTCGTACTTAACGGGTATTGGATTAGCAGCTTATTCCATACCCAATAACCAAATAGCGTGGTTGGGTAAGCTTGAAACAGCACCGCAATCGTCGTGTTCCAATCCCATTGTTCGATGCCCTGCCAGATTATTTGGTCACCGTGTAACATCACGGCAAATAACACTAATGGCACTGGAGCAAACAGCATCCCCCAGACATTGAACGCAAAAGCTTGAGTGGTTTTCGATGCCTTAACAATCACGCCCATCAAGGTCCAACTGCACGCCGCAATCATAATCAAGATCACGCCATTAACGGTGACATTACCCGTAGCTGCTGATACCAATACCGCCAACGCACACATGGCTAGCATCGCACCCAATAACTTACGAACGGAAGCACTCTCCTTGAACACCCACACGCCAACCGCCATGCCGATTAATACGTTGGTTGAAAGTAAGACCGATGAAAGCCCAGACGATAAACCAGCAGTGATCGACCATGAAGCCATCCCCCAGATACCCACACCGAACACAAAGCCATAACTGACTAAGTAGCGCCAAGCAACAGGCGATCAGCATGTCGACCGTGGTGAGCTGCTACCAAAAACTGGAATCACAAGGTTGGATTCATTCTCGACCGCAAGCGGGATATTTTGTTTCTCCTCATAAACCTGCTCACTCAACCCCAGAGTGGGCACAGTTTGAGAGTAAGGTGTCCAGCGTTAGGCAAACGTCATCGACTCACAACTCAATCAACGGACCTTTAGGGGTTTCGAGCACCACCAATGATGAGCAGTCAATCGTTGAACTGGAACGAAGTTTTCGTCGCGCTATTAGGCGTATGAGCAACAGGCTTAACCATTACCCAGATACACAAGGTGAGTCGATTTTACGACAGGCATTATCCACTCATTTTGCCAAGCTCGATGTGCACTTTTCACCTGAAGAGATGGTGATTACGGCTGGCTGTATGTCTGCGATTAAGGCCGCACTTGAATCTTGCACTAAAGAAGGCGACACCATCGCTATTAGCTCGCCATGTTTCAACGGTATTCTGGAATTGCTCGGACAAATGTCGCGAAAAATCATCGAGATCCCGTCTCTAGATGATGGTGTCGACTTGCAACAACTGGAAGCGCATTTGAAAAATAAACAAGTCGATGCCGCGATCTTTTGTACCTCTCATATGAACCCTCAAGGGATCAACATGTAAGCCACTCAAAAGCAGAAACTGGCTGAATTAGCGAATCACTATCGAGTGCCGATCATTGAAGATGATGTGTATCTGGAACTGTCCTACTCCTCACACACGCCGCTCCCCGCGAAATACTACGACAAAGGCGGTTTTGTCTTATGGTGTGGATCAGTATCGAAAAGTTTGTCACCGAGTTACCGTTTGGGATGGTGCTTGCCGGGCAGGTTTATCAACGAATACAAGGCTCAGTTCTCAGCTGCGAGCTACAGCGTTGCCCTGCCCACTCAGCTTGCGGTTGCTGACTTTATTGGATCTGGCCAATACGCTAAGCACGTGAGGAGAAGATGCACTCAGATCTTGTCTTTGCGCCAACAATACCTAAGTTATTTGGCTCAGCACCTTCCTCAAGATGTGAAGATAAGTAATCCACTAGGTGGCATGGTGCTTTGGCTGCAAATCCCAAGCTTGAACCAGTCAGCCTTTGCTCAGGGCATTACCGAGAAGAACATTGATATTAGGCTTGGACACCTGTTCAGCACTCTCGACCTTTACAGCAATTGCTTACGCATCAATATTGGGTATTCGTTAGAGGGTGGAGCCAAGCAGCAATTGGATGCCTTAATCGAGCTTATCCATATTCACAGCTAATAGCACGTAGCACGTAGCAC
>NZ_JBFRMS010000015.1:0-3891 GCF_041470505.1 Vibrio sp. 10N.261.55.C5 | reverse complement strand
CGTAGCACGTAGCACGTAGCCTTTCAAAATCCGCTTTTTTAAATGCCTTCGAATGCCGAATTCTAATAGCCTTTTGTCATAAAAAAGAAGGCTATTATTCCTATCTTAATTCGGGTAAAGCCCCGAACCGTAAGGAAACCCACTCGCCTCAAAACCCTTAAATGCTGAGTTTGCAAGCACCCACAAAATTATGCAACTTGGCTAATGACACATCACTTTTTATCGTCAATATACAGCCGTCAGCGCTGGCGTTTTCCTGTATTTGAAGAGAACTATTATGAGTGATAAAACAAAAAACAAACCACTACCTTCCTTTATCGAAGAACGCTTGAACTTCTATATTCAAGACCTGATTACCCAGAACCAAAGCCAGAAGCATTTAGTATTGGGTAAACGCCCCCAGCGTAATTCCGTTGTGATGCAGAGCAATGATTACTTAGCGCTGTCACATAACAAACCGATCCAAGAGGCCCATCAAGCGGCGATTGTCGAACAAGATGACAACGTAGTGATGTCTGCAATTTTCTTACAAGATGAGCAGTCTAAACCTGCGTTTGAAACTGAGCTCGCGAACTATGTCGGAATGGAGAGCTGTTTGCTTTCTCAGTCTGGCTGGGCTGCTAATATTGGGCTATTGCAAACCATCTGCCCACCGGGCACACCTGTGTACATTGACTTCTTTGCACACATGTCGCTATGGGAAGGCATTCGCGCTGCAGGCGCCCTCGCCCACCCGTTTATGCATAACAATATGAATCACCTGCGCAAACAGCTAGAGCGCCACGGCTCCGGCGTTATTGTGGTCGATTCGATTTACAGCACAATCGGCACCATCGCCCCACTACGCGACATCTACGAAATGGCGCAGGAGTTTGATTGTGCCGTTGTCGTTGATGAATCGCATTCACTGGGTACGCATGGGGAAAATGGTGCTGGCTTAGTTCACGCATTGGGTATCACTAACCAAGTCGACTTCATTACCGTTAGCTTGGCTAAAACCTTTGCTTATCGTGCAGGCGCTATTCTTGGGCCGAAGCAGCTTTCAGAAACCTTACCTTTTGTCGCGTATCCAGCTATTTTCAGCTCGACCGTGTTACCACAAGAGGTGGTTCGTTTAGAGAAAACATTAGAGGTAATAAAAGGCGCAGAAGACAAACGAGAAGCCTTATTCAAAAGCGCTAAATCGCTTACTACCGGTCTCAAACGGATTGGCTTTAACATCCGCAGTGAGTCTCAAATTGTAGCGCTAGAGTGCGGCAATGAAAGAAACACTGAACGTGTGCGTGACTTCCTAGAACAGCGTGATGTGTTCGGTGCAGTATTCTGCCGCCCTGCGACTGGCAAGAACAAAAACATCATCCGTTTTTCAGTGAATGCCGACATGACGCCAAGAGACATTGACCATGTGCTCACGGTTTGTCACGAAGCGTACCATCACCCCGAGTTAGAGTTCGTGTAACCTTTTTCGAACCATATTTATAACCAACACCAACGGCAGGACTGAATGGACGCTATCATGTCGCGATACAAAAAGAGCCCAGCAATTCGCTGAGCTCTTTCTTGAATCTATGTCTACCCAATGGCCGTGAACTTCAGACTATTACACCCGCTAAATCCAGTGAGCAATTTTATCAAACAGTCGGTTTTTATCGGCAGGTTTAACAATAAAGTCCGACATGCCTGATGATTCCATCTTTTCCAAGGTAACGGGAGAACTGTCACCCGTGTGAGCAATAATCGGCACCGAAGAGTATTCTTTGTCGGCACTGCGAATTCGGCGAGAAGCTTCAACCCCGTCCATGATTGGCATTTCAATATCCATTAGGATCAAGTCGATTTCGTCGGTATCAAGCGCATCTAAGGCTTGTTGTCCGTCTTCTTTTTGCACAACATCAAAGCCCTGTTTTTCCAATAACATTGCCGTAAATCGGCGTAGAGATTCATTGTCATCGACCACCATAATCGTACGTTTAGTGGTGGCCTCTAGCGGTTTTACAGCAACCGATGGTATCACGTAGTTGGAGTCAAACAGTAAACGGTCAATGGTCGCTTTAGTATTCAGTAGCCAGACTTGTGTTTCCACCCAAATAGGCTCGAAAGAAATGTTACGTACACGCTTGATAGGATGACGCTCATACAAGTAAATGATTCGCGCCTCAGTAAACGAAAGTAACGATTCAATCCTATCGAGGCAATTGGCTCTTAAATCCAAGCTCTCCATATCAACGAAAATCAAGTCGAATTCGAACTGGTATTCCTTATTTTTAAGCGCTGATGCTACATCCAACACCGTGAGCTCAAACCCCATAAAACGGGCTACCTCAGTCATTTTATTGGTGAGAACTTTCTGGTCACTCACCATTAGCACAGTCTTAAGTTTAGTCAGTTCATTCTTGATTTCTTTCACCGAATGGGAAGACAAAGACGGAAAAGTCATCGTGAACTGTGTCCATTGATCCACTTCAGACTGACATTTAATTTCACCACCAAACGAGCGCATTACCTTCTGACAAAATGGCAAACCTAAGCCGTAATTACCCGATTGGCCAGTAGTATAAAAGTCCTGAAAAATGCGTCGAATCACATCATTTGAGATGCCTGATCCGTTATCGGTAACCATTATTTGATTGGCCACTTCATCACTAGACATGGTGACATGAATATGAAAATCTTCAGGGCTACGATGATGGAACGCATTCTTGAACAGATTATACATGACGTATTTCAACAAGGTGTCGCTACCCAAGAACTCAAAGTTACTCTGCACATCCAAGGAGATTGCTGACTTATCAGCAGAGCGCTTGTAATTGAAACTGTCTATCGCATCCTCAACCACCGCTTGCGCTGAATGCTTCTTAAACGTAGATCGAGAGACTCGGTTTTCATCAATTGAAGTCAGTAACAGATCTATCGTTTCGTTACCGGAATGAATGATCTCCATCGCTTCATCGCCCACTTCACGCAACTGAATCACTTCTTCATTGCTTAACGCATATTGCCCTTTTTGATCGCCACTTTTAGGGTTCGGCAATATGGACTGCATGACATCAATAGAGGTAAGTAATCCGCTTAGAGGGTTTCGCATCTCATGGGCAATACCCGCACCAAAAGACTTCGCCAATGACACCTTGTTTTCATGTTCCACCTGATTGCGGAAGTAGAACAAGTTGCCGAATAAGTAGATAAACAAAAAGATTGGCACATGCGTCCAATCCATTGTGAGTTCGAGGTAGAAGCCTTGTGCAATCCAAGCGCACAAGGTAGCAATCCCAATACCGGCAAAGGTTTGTGCAAACATCACTCTCGTCACGTGCACCAATAAAATATGGAGGAAAATAGCCGACATGAATGACATAACCCAAACGTTGGACCAATTATTCATTAGCAGCATGTAGAAGAAGAAACCTGGCAAACAGATAGTTACGGCAACTTGATAATAAGCCGGAAGGTATTTTCGCCATTCAAATGGGACGCGATTGCGAAATATAATGCCAAAGAACAATACCGAGCAAAACAGGCGAAGCGCTAAGTTTTCGTAGGGTTGCGGGAACAAAAACTCCCACACAATGTAGTAAATTGGGAAGCCGACAAAGCCCATCCAACCCACGAGGGTTAAATTCGGTTCTGCGTACTGGTAAACTTTACGAATCGCGTTCATACGAAATACTTTGCTCTCTAAGCCCTGACGTTTATTAATTCTATGATTTGGTTTTTATACTTATATTTTGGCGCCGATTATATTACACATCACGTCCGAGCAGTGAGGTTTCAATCAAATATGTACCAACGCATTTGTTTTTATTATTAAGCGTAGATGAATGATGCACCCTGCTGACGCTTAAATTTAAGTACGAGTGCATGGTTCAGGGATCAGGGCGGGATCGCACTTTG
>NZ_JBFRMS010000014.1:0-102917 GCF_041470505.1 Vibrio sp. 10N.261.55.C5 | reverse complement strand
TTAATTACGCAACAAAGCCAACATACTCTTCAAAATTGATTAAAATATTAGCTGAATTTTGCGCTTTACCTCTACTAGGACTCAGAAAGCGGGTTAACGCATAAATTTGCATATCAACAAACTGCATCATGATTTCGTCATCATCATTGTAGTTTTCGTTTGTGATGAAATTGAGATTATTCCCGACACAAAAGCCATTGGCTATATGGGGATAATGTTCTGGATATTCTTTAAAAGCCTCTAAAACAGACTTCTCTTGTAGGTTAGTGACATTATCAAAATAGAAAGTACTAGGGTATATAATATAGTCCCACAAACGATTTTCATCGAGGTCACGCTGAACACAGCCAAAATTAACAAATTTATAAGCGACATTTACAAATGCTGACTTAATTACATCTTTTTCTGTACATTCCGGGAATTTTTCTTTGAAATCAGATAATTTAACAAACGAACCATATAGCTTATATTCAAGCCGGTTAGTTCTCAGAGCCTTTGACCAACGACTCCATTTATTTTCAGCAGCTGCTTTATCTAACTTCCTATTATCTTCATTAGATAACTCTTTGTTTTTAAAAAATGAAGGATTACTAGCTCCTTTTAGCTCCCAGCCATCTGGGTCGCGATCAGGATAAAGCTCTATTTTAAAGGATCTAACAAAATCTATGATTCTCTTTTTATCACGATTAAAGACCTCAACCCCACCGATAAAAAAATAGTCTAGAGTACTTGTAACATTTGGGTTTCTATCTCCTCGCTCATCAAGGTAGATAGATTTTGCTAAATCGACATTTACTGCAAGCTTCATGATTGACCTATTTATATATTTTACCAAAAAATCATGTAACGCCTAGTTAAGCAACGTAAACGCAATTCAACCGCTACGTCGTCCGTTTAATGACTTATTAGGACAATATTTCACTATCAATGTGATAGATTTCTTCCTAGTTTGCTTTATGGGAATAAATTATAACCATAAACTCTAATTATAACAGTGATTTAAATCATTAGCTGTAAACTAGATGCTAATGGCCTAGTTACGTATGTCGAAGATGTAAAAAGAGCTACTTTCATAATAAAGCAGCTCTTTTGATTAGTGTGATTTGTCACCGTTTTTTGTAACGTTTCCGTGTCGTGTTCGCCTGACCACTCGCCCATTTCTAAGCGTGTAGCCCTTCATTAGCTGGCCGGCCTTTGCATTTGTAACCTTTCTAGCCATTGGGGTCCTCCAGTTTTCGTTTCCGTTGCTCTTGGTCTTGCTGCACTCGTTTAATCCAGTGGATGTCTGTTTTCAAAGCCGCAATCGTGCCGAGGCTTGAGACTCCACCTGTAATAAATGCAATGACCAACGCATCAAGAAACGCCATCACTTCGTTTTCCATCGAGATGCGTAATATTCAAGTAGGTATTGCACCATAGCGCGGAAATTAGGAATGAAAGACAAGATGAGTGGTGCGAACGCTCTCATAAACAACAAAGTGATTCGATAAAATTGAGTTTGAAAAGTGACACTGCAACATAACTGCCCTCCACTTTAATTGATGAACAGTAACAGTGGCCTCGTGAGTCGTTATCACAGCTAACCATAAAACTTACACACACCACTCTGATTACAACAAACCGAGCCACTTTAAATTTAACTGTATAAATATACAGTTAAATTATTACCCCCGTAAAAACCGCACTTATTGAGCAAATAACATTCAGAATCAAGGCTCTGCGTTCAGATTTTAAACTTACATTTGGTTAAATGAATCTCTTTACTGTATAACCTGAGCTCTGCGTTAGTTTTAGGTATACCGATTCCACCTAAGGCGTTACTCAAATAGAATCTTCGATTGCGCCAACTCTAAGGCATTGCGCATTACATTCGAATCACGTGTACGGGTTAGTATCATGAGCGACAAAGCATTCCGAAAACTCAACATATTCCTTTCGATTTTTTGCCTAGCAATCACGCTAGTGTCGTTGATCTCTTTTAATACGCTCATGAATAAGAGCTACGTTATTACACCAGACAAATACCCTACACGCGTTAACACAGACAGAGACCACGATGGTGGCACCGTAGGCTCGTTACACAGATCAAAAGATGGCATTGAGTTACAGTGTGACTTTGAACGGACCTATAGCTTACCCTTCAGTGAAATTGAATTCGTTATATCGACACAAGATAAAGGGCTCGATCTCTCAACGTTCGATTCGGTCACCATTAATATGGATTACCAAGGCCAAGAAGACCCAAGGTTTCGCTTCTACATTCGTAATTACAACAAGAATTACAGCGTGAAAGGTGATGCTATGTCGAATAAGTACAATCGCTTAGACTTCTCGTTACCAGATAAAAACCACATCGACTTAAACTACTTCAACGTTCCTTTTTGGTGGATTGATCATTACAACCAACCTATTACTAGTAGCGCGGTAGACATTACAAACGCGGTGTCTGTTGAGCTCGGGCTTGAAGCCAGCACGCTAGATGGACACCATTCACTTAAGATCTCAAGCATTGTTTTCCACGGTAAAGTCATCAGCAAAGCTTTGTTAGGCGAACTCTTAATTGGATTATGGGTGACGTATGCCATCTATTATGTGGGTTGTGCGTTACATATCGCACAGCGAAGCAAAACGCGCGCAGCAGAGCAACAACGCTATTTGACCGACGAGATTGAAGAGTTAAAGGTAAAGGCAACAACCGATCCGTTGACCGGATGTAGAAACCGAACCGAAGCGTTAGATATCTTCTATGATTTCGAATGGCTGGCGCAACAAGGAAAAACGATTCACATCGCGTTGTTTGATTTAGACCATTTTAAGCAGATCAATGATCAACATGGCCATGAAGTGGGTGACAAAGTACTTATTCAGTTTGTCGCAACGGCGAACGAGAGCCTTGGTGAGCAGTACTTACTTTATCGCTGGGGTGGTGAGGAGTTTCTACTCGTTTGCCTGGAACAAACCACGCTACAGTGTAACGAATCTATCGATGATTTTTACCTAGCAATGGACCAAAGCCCTTGGCCTAAAGCGCTTAAAGTGACGACTTCGACTGGAGTAACGCAGCTTAAGGAGCATGAGTCGATACGTACAGCCATCAAACGTGCAGACAAAGCACTCTACCAAGCGAAAGACAACGGACGAAACCAAGTCGTTACGTTTTATTAAGGCTCACTAGACTGGACCGCAGCTACACATTCAACTCTCGGCCACTACTCAATCAACACGCCATTAATACCCTGTCGATATCTACTCTCCACTTAAGCAGCCGTTAGATTTTTAACCGCTGACTAAATAAACCTATAAGCTTTGTTGTCTCATCAGCATTCTAATCGATTCGTATGCCTATAAGCGCGCTCTCGCCATCTGCAATAACACCGTTTGCTATAACACCATCTGTAATAACGCCATCAATAGCATTCTCAGATTGATACGAATCGTTCCTGAATCGCTCTATAAACCGCTCTTCTGTACGCCTCTAGCTTCCTAAGCACTTGTTTTAAAATGTACATATTTGGCTAGTAAAGCGCGCTCTAACCAGTGGTCAGTCACTCGCGGTGTCGGTTTTGAACATTACCGTCGTTACTTATCTCGCACTGTTTTTAGATGAAATCCTCATTTGTCTGCTTCTGAACATTCATACACTCGTATCCGCTAAAAATAGAAGTCACAACGTCACTAGCCTTAAAAAACACCATATATTTAAAGACTTAGGTGTGGTGACATAAATGCTGACACCTAAAATGGCGATTGTTTTACTTTCAGAGCTTGCTGTAATTTAATTACAACTCAAAGCCGAGGAATGCCTGAAAAGTGAATTACTCCGACATAACTTGCTGAATATACGGTATTTAATGGTTTTGGGTAGATCGGAATTTAGGGTAACTAAAGAGTTCGGATGTACGAGATAATATACTAGAGGGTAATATATTTAGTTATAGTGCACTAAGGTAATAAAAAAGAAGGGCTAATGCCCTACTCTTCTTTATTACTCATTTCTTCACGAATTTGCTCAGCAACGATTTTAATAGCTTGTGCTGTGCTGATGCCCTGAGTCATCATTTCTTGAATTCGTTCAACAGCTTTCTGTTGTTCTTCGTGAGAAAGGGTTGGTAAGTCGTTTAGCATGCTCTGCTCCTTTATTTAGGAGCAGAACTATATAAGGACTGTTAGTAACTAGCAAGGAAATTGATGGATGCACCCATTGCATTTTCATTCGTGTAGTTAGCACTTAGATCTAGCTGAAACAAGTTCAATGGCGAGATACCAACACCAGCTGTCACTGTTCCTTCTGAATCAGAGTAAGCCAGGTTCTTGTAATACCCTCCCCTTAGCTTAAGCTGACGTAACAGGTCGACTTCAGTACCAACACGAATCATCTGTTCGTTGTCTTCGAACGAAGTAAACTTCTCTGCTTCATTCAAATCATAATCAACACTCAACGTAAAGTAATCAGAAACGATCCCCGCACCAACAGTGTAGACTGGCCCCAGGTTATAAGAATGACTCGATGTTACTGTTCTTGTAGCCCCTGTGCTGCTTGTTAGCTGTTGGCTAACGGATTTAGTTTCAATCTCACGGTCTATAATATTCGTTGCAGAAAAACCCACTCTAAATGGGCCGTAAAACCAAAGCGCACCTGCATCAATATTAAATGTAGTTTCCGCGGTGTCGTTTTCTCGAACATCACTTAGATCGTAGTTTTGTGCCGAGGCAATGTAGTTATACGTATAGATTCTTTGGAGTTTTGGAGAAATACCAAACGACAAATGTTGTCCCATGAACGTTTGATATTTTGCTAATGATATACCAGCTTCCATAATGCCAATAGAAACAGCTTTAACAGCAGTTAACTCAGCATTAACCAAGTCACTATTAGCAGCGTCACTAGATGTATCAGGGGTTACAAATGATTCAGTGTATGCTTTTGCAAATACGTTTGCTGCAATATACTGATTTGGTAGAGCGAATGCTACAACACCACCTAAATCAACATTCAGGCTATCACCATTAAGAGCATCTAGATCAGAACCAGTCACAGTACCTGACTCAATGCTGTCAACTAAATTATCGATATCATCAACTAAGTTATTAGGGTCATTATAATTACCGCCAAAACTTGGCGTGATCATTCCCATGTCATCATTACGACGATAAATCGCAACAAGTGCTGGGTTATAGAATGGAGCAGTTAGGAAGTTTGCTGAAACAACACCAACACCACCCATCGCATCACCACGCGCTTCAATGGCGTAGTTTGCTGCTGAAAGAGGAAGACTGGCGAATGCAATTGACGCTGCGAGTAGTTTTGTGGTTTTTTTCATGCCGTTTATCTTTGTTAGATCCCTTACATAGTTAACGGCACAATTTTAAATTACTTTAACTCTTCTTCGCTAGAAATATCATAAGTTTTGCTGATAGTTTGTGCTTGTTCTATCGCTATGTCGCCTTGCCAGCGTGAATGCACCATTGAAACCGCTAAAACATAGCGATCATTAGGAAGTTCTTCACCAGTAAGGTTCATTGGATAATCAGATTCGTAGCTCTTGCCCCAGACCTGTTCATAGTGTTCATCAACGTAATCGTACAAACCGATTTCGAGCTTAGGGAGCGGACAATAAGGATTGAGTAGTTCTTTTTTATCGATTCGCCACGTGTCTTTTGATGCCCAGCGAACTTGTTGACGCATGGCAACTTCACCCAAAACAACCCAAGTGCTCCAAGACTTTCCGCCATCACCTTTAACGCTTAAACGGTATAAACCGGATTCAAGTTGAGAGGCTAAATTGTAACGCTTGCGGTATAGACTCACCGATGCGTTGTTAACCACTTCACTGTCTTTGGTTAACTCACTGTCCGAAGAAACGATCTTATCGACCCACTTCTCGAAGGTAATGTCTTGAATGTTGTTTTCGGATTCAACATTAATCGATACACGAAAGGTATCTCGGCCAGGGCTTTGAATGATGTGTCTTTTAACGACGACTGAACTAATCCAATCTGGGAGTGTTTTTCTGGTGAGAGTTTTACCACAATCTTTGTTCAATGCTTGATCGAACAGTTCATTGAGGTGATCTTCTCGTGATTGAGACGAGTTGATTTGCCAAACTTCCACTAATGAGTCAAACATCTGAGGTAAATCATTATCTAGCAGATGTTTATGAACTTGAGTCAGAGCATCGCTGCTCTTAAACCAATCCGTTGCTTGCGCGGTATTCGCTACGCAAGAAAACATTAATAGTGGAAGTAAGGCTATTCTCATTACGCTTTCATCTTGTAACCAACGCCACGCAGCGTTTCAATTTCTAGACCCGGCAGTTTCTGTCTTAGTTGCAGAACGTGCGTGTCTACCGTACGTGTTGTTGGGAAATGGTTGTAACCCCATACATGGTCAAGCAGTTCATCACGTGTAAACACACGTCCAAGGTTACTTGCCAAGAACAGTAGAAGGTCAAATTCAGTGCGCGTTAACGTTACTTCCTGTTCATTGAAAAACACTTCACGTGTCGCTTTATCGATAACAAGATTCTGAGCGATAACTTTTGATGCATCTTGTTCTTCAGAATCTGGCAGGCGAAGTTGAGCACGAATTCGAGCAAATAGCTCAGCCTCTGCGAATGGCTTTGTTAAGTAGTCGTTTGCACCTGAATCTAGGCCCGCTACTTTGTCTTTTACTGTCACGAGAGCCGTCAGCAAAATAACTGGGATATCTTTCTTTTTCTTCCAACCTGGAAGTGAATCTACTGAGTCGCCATCAGGAAGTTGACGGTCTAGAATCACTAGATCCGCTTGTTCCCAGTAGCCTTCAACTTCAGAGATCAGTTCTGCATGCAAACATTCATATCCAGCTTGCTCAAGGCTAACTAATAAACCGTCAGCTAAATTTTTATCATCTTCAACGAGAAGCAATGTCTGTTTCACAAGGTATCTCCAAAATAAATGTTGTCGGGGGGCCGATAAGCGTCATGTGACCGCCCATTTTTCCAACCATAGATTCCACTATCGTCAGACCTAAACCGAGTCCACTCTTACTTACGAATGGTTTTCTTAGTTGCCCCCAATCTTTGCGAGACAAGTCTCCATTATCTATAACTTTGAATGTCAGCTTCTTGTCAGAAGTATTCAGTTCTAGAATTACTGGAGCCACACCGTATTTCACGGCATTTCTGATTAGGTTATCGATGCACGTTCCCAACCAATATACGCTCACTTTTGCAGCTATATCTTTGTTTACACGGAGTTCAATCCCCGGCGCAAAGTCTTCTTCAACTTTGTATTGGAGCCACTCTTCAACACTTGGCACCCACTCTGTTGCGAGCGGTTGATTATCTGATTGCAGGTAATCTTTACTTGCTTCCGCCAACTGTCTTAAACGGCGTGTATCTTCACACAGCCTACGGAACTCATCATATACCGATTCTGGTAAGTGTTCGAACTCACGCCTGAACCCTTCCACCGTCAATGACAAACTCGCAATCGGCGTTCTTAATTCGTGCGTTAGGATTTGAAGAACCAGCATGCGACTCTTCATCTCTTGTTTCTTGCTGTTCCAGCGGTAAATCGCCCAACCTAAGACAAGCATGATGTTGGCAATAACCAAGATAAACATGGCGACTTGCAGAAGCTCTGAATGATCTTCTATTTCCCAACACACATTACCACGCTGGACAAAACAGCTTTTACCTTCTGAAGACAAGCTAAACGATAACCCAGCAAGCGTGGCATTTTCGTTCCAGACTGATTTTTTATACAGGTAATATCTGTAGCCGCGTTTTACCCACATCTCATCAAGCTCAACAAACATACTCGCACCCGCTAACAGCGCGGTGATTGCTTCGCTATCCATTTGTTGCAAGCGAGACAGTAGTTCATCGTGTTCGGTGTTTGGTCGCTCTTGAATATGCATAAAGCGCTTCAGAGAGTCGAATTTTTCTGGGTACTTCTCAACGTATCGTGCCGCATAAGAACCGCCGCCAGGGTGAATCAAACCACTACGGCTAAACCAACGGTCAGAAAGCTTGGTGCCTTTACACATTGCACGAGTAAAAACTAAAGGCTCAGTAATCAAAGGGCTTAACGGCAGTTTACCACTACAGGTTTTTGATAACTGGTACAAGCGCTGAATGTCTTTTAACGGGTACTCTGCTGTTTGTGGCAGCATAGAAGACGGCATGATCAAACGTGTTGGATAATCAGCCTGTAGCACTCGAATATCGTAAGATTCGATTGCCGTTTCATGATCAAAGAGTTTGGTGAAATTATCGATACGCTCAGGTAAAGAGTCAGCAAATGCGTTTGCAGACACAGACAACGTAGCGATAAGAAGAGTAAATGTTCTTTTGATGATCACAAACCAACGCAAATTCATATAGATCAACCAAATATATACCATTCGCTATCAAAGATAAATTTTTAACCGCATGAAAAACATTGAGAATGGCGAGCTACAGAGATAAAGGCCAATATATTACGGCCACATTGTACATACGTACTAATAGACTGATTGGCAAGCCAAACCTCAATTGCGACAAGTTTTGCATCAGGCTTCGTCAACTTCGTATCAACTGAGATCACACATAGAGTCGCTTTCGTAAGATAAAAAAAGGAGCTCAAATGAGCTCCTTATCGAGTTGTTACATATTGTTTAGAGGTGATCTCTATAGATGTTCTAAGATACTTAGACAACTCTTTTTAGCATCGCCAAACAGCATCTGCGTGTTCTCTTTGAAGAACAGTGGGTTTTGCACACCGGCGTAACCTGTGTTCATCGAACGCTTGAATACGATAACATTCTGAGCGTTCCAAACTTCAAGTACTGGCATACCAGCAATTGGGCTGTTTGGATCTTCAAGTGCTGCAGGGTTTACGGTGTCATTCGCACCAATTACCAATACAGTATCTGTCTCATCGAAGTCATCGTTGATTTCGTCCATTTCTAGAACGATATCGTACGGCACTTTCGCTTCAGCAAGCAGTACGTTCATGTGACCCGGTAACCTACCAGCAACTGGGTGGATACCAAATCGAACATTAATGCCCTGCGCTCGTAGCTTCTCAGTGATTTCATGCACTGGGTATTGTGCTTGAGCTACTGCCATGCCGTATCCAGGAGTGATGATTACTGACTTAGAGTTTTTCAGCATATCAGCCACATCTTCAGCTGATATTTCGCGGTGTTCACCTTGCTCTTCATCGCCATCAGACACAACCACTTCTTGGCCGAATCCACCAGCAATAACGCTGATGAAAGAGCGGTTCATCGCCTTACACATAATGTAAGACAGAATCGCACCCGACGAACCAACCAATGCACCAGTTACGATAAGCAGATCGTTTGCAAGCATGAAACCTGCCGCTGCTGCTGCCCAACCAGAGTACGAGTTCAGCATAGATACAACTACTGGCATATCTGCACCGCCAATCGATGCCACTAGGTGGTAACCGAATGCGAATGCGATAAGTGTCATCACCATTAGTGCGAACATGCTGCCGTCTGCTTTAACGAACATGATCATCAGCAGTGTAGAAACTACGATAGCCGCTAGATTCCACTTGTGCTTATGAGGGATGTTCAATGCAGACGAAGAGATAACGCCACGAAGCTTACCAAACGCAACAATAGAACCCGTGAACGTCACCGCACCGATAAACACGCCAAGGAACACTTCCACTAGATGGATAACGTGCTCTGCATGAATATCTGCAGGGTTGATAGAAACAGCAGCAGGTGGATCGATGTAGCTGTTGTAACCTACAAGTACTGCAGCCATACCTACGAAGCTGTGCAGAATTGCAACCAGCTCTGGCATTTCAGTCATTTCTACTTTTCTTGCGTAGTGGATACCAATACCACCACCGATCACCATAGCAATGATGATCCACACAATACCAGCAGAGTGAGGGCCAAAGATCGTTGCGATCAACGCGATTGCCATACCCGTGATACCGTAATAGTTACCTGCACGCGCAGATTCCTGTTTCGATAACCCAGCCAAGCTCATAATAAAGAATACAGCAGCAACAATATAAGCTGCTTGTACTAATCCTTCAGACATCTGTTACTCCTTAGTCTTTACGGAACATTTCAAGCATACGTTTGGTCACGGTAAAGCCACCAAAGATATTGATACTTGCAATTAATACGGCAATAAATGATAAGAACGTGACGACGCCACTTCCTTGTCCGATCTGTAACAGTGCACCTACTACAATGATGCCTGAAATCGCGTTAGTCACGGACATCAAAGGCGTATGCAGAGAATGGCTTACATTCCAAACTACGTAATAACCCACCACACAAGCGAGAACAAAAACGGTAAAGTGAGATAAGAACGCAGCTGGAGCAACCGAAGCTACCCAAGCGAATGCACCAACAGCTACCGCCATACCCGCCACTTTCTTAATTGGAGAAACAGGTTCTTCAACTTTAGGCTCTGGTTTGGCCGCTTTTGGCTTAGCTTGTTGTGGTTGAGCTGAAACTTGAATTGGTGGAGCTGGCCAAGTGACCTCGCCCTCTTTAACCACAGTAACACCACGCAGAACAACATCTTCAAAGTCGATATTGATGTTGCCATCTTTCTCTTTGCAAAGCAGTTTCAAAAGGTTAACTAGGTTCGTTGCATACAGTTGAGATGATTGAGTCGGCAGTCGACCAACCATATCAGTGTAACCAACCACCTTCACGCCATTAGCCGTTGTAATGACTTGATCCGCAACCGTGTATTCACAGTTACCGCCATTGGCCGCCGCAAGGTCTACAATCACACTACCTGCACTCATGCTGTCTACCATCTCTTTGGTAATCAGCTTCGGAGCCGGGCGACCTGGAATCAGCGCCGTAGTAATGATGATATCAACGTCTTTTGCTTGAGCTGCATAAAGCTCTTCCGCTTTCTTATTGAATGCTTCAGACATCTCTTTTGCGTAGCCGTCACCAGCACTGGTGTCTTCCTTGAAATCCACTTCCAAGAATTCAGCGCCCATCGACTCAACTTGTTCTTTAACTTCAGGACGAACGTCGAATGAACGAACGATCGCACCTAAGCTACCCGCAGCGCCGATTGCCGCTAGTCCAGCAACACCAGCACCTGCAACCAGTACTTTTGCTGGTGGAACTTTACCCGCAGCCGTAATCTGGCCCGTGAAGAATCGACCAAACTCATGCGCCGCTTCAACAACAGCACGATAACCCGCGATGTTTGCCATAGAACTCAATGCATCTAACGCCTGAGCTCTTGAAATTCGTGGTACAGAATCCATCGCCATCACGTTGATGTTACGACTGGACAATTGTTCCATTAACTCTGGATTTTGAGCAGGCCAAATAAAGCTGACCAATGTTGCGCCATCTTTAAGAAGATCGATTTCATTTTTAGACTCGTCAACGATCGGAGCGTTAACTTTAAAGATAATATCGGATTTCCAAGCTTCATCTGCGGTGACAACTTTTGCTCCAGCTTGTTCATAAGCTGCATCTTCAAAACTTGCTAACGCACCTGCTTGTGATTCAACAAAAACTTCAAATCCTAATTTTAGAAGCTGTTCTACCGATTTCGGCGAAGCAGCGACTCGCGTTTCACCTGCGAGCGTTTCTCTTGGTACACCAATTTGCATAGCTATTCCTTGACTATTGGCACGAATGACTTATTCGTTTGTATCTAACGACAACTAATACTTCAAGCGTTTTGTTCAAAGAACAGGAAAAGTTATTACTTATAACGATTTGGACGGAATTTGAGCGCTTCATTCGGATAAATGACGACCGTCTCGAACCAAGAGGTCAAACCACTTGCAAATAATCCTTTTAATAACAACTCACTAGCTGTTCTTTATCCATAAAACTAAAAAGAGCTTTCAGCATATACACTGAAAGCTCTCTAAATTATGACCAACATCAATTCTAACCCTAATTGGTTAGCTAAATATATTGTCGCCCATTTGGTCGATGAACATCTGCGATTTTTTGAGCATCAATTCATCGGCATCTTGTTTGTTTGAAACAACATCTGAACGAATAAAACGGTGAGTTTTGATTTCACCATCGAATTCTTTCTCGATTCGCCCAGCAACACGGTATTGACCAGATTCTGCAATGGCATCTTGATAGATATTGAAACCCTTATATTCGACTGGCTCAATCTCTACTTTTTGTTCGGTTTTTTCTTTGCCACCAAATAATCTAGAAAAGAATCCCACGTTTTTTTACTCCTTAAATGACCGTATTCACCCTAAACTATCATGACTGTTTACGGTTCAACAACGGCTTTTCGTACCATTGCAATTCTACGTCATCGTCAAAATTGTGTTGACTAAATATAACAGGCACATTGTCGTCACGTTCACGTCTTCGATCGTCAATAATCATACTTTCTGCATTTTTGACCGCGATCTCACTATTGCGTTTATAGAGCACCAATTTGTCTTCTGGCAATGCTGACAGAAAATCGATATCAAAACGAATATAGATAGGTTTTAGCTGGCCCAAAGCCAAGCACGCGAGATCGGCCAACTGTTCGTTGGTATAACTAGACACATATTCCTCGGTAGCCAATACATGACCGACCAGAGTTTCCATATAGTTATGTACATCAACACTAATTTGCATACCACACCTCCATTTGTAGCGGTTTTTCTAGTCGCAGTCGTTTCTAAAGTCACTTGAAACCATGCAATTCCTAATAGCTTTCTATAACTCAGTTATAGGTTTTACTGTCCATAGTTGAAACTTAGGCATTATTTAATCTTACTCTGACTTCATTACAGATCTTCGTCGCTTAATGAAAAGGTCACTCAATGATAACTGATCATCAAGCCCTTTAAGTGACAGCGCCAACGTAAGAGCAGCAGAGCAGATTTTGTTAAGTATCTATAACGACTAATTAATTTCTCATATATACTGTGTAGTTCGTTCTAAGGTTAATCGCAACTCAAAATACATATAAAAATGATTGCACCAATAGCGACCTATGACTATGTTTTTGCTCTAATTTAGGCAAAAAGCTTGGCAATCGCTTGTTTAACCGTATCCTACGCATATTATTAAATAATAAGATCATCAATATAGTTAGGCTCACCACATAAATGGCATCATCTTTTGTAACGTCGAGCATATTTCGATTTTGCTTCCCTTTAGTCCTGTTAACAATTTTGCTCGTTGGTATGGACAACGTCATCCTCGTGACGGACTCAAATTTAGGGTTTGCTAGCAACCTCCCTTACATTTTATTGAGCGTTGCGGTTCTGCTATGCCATACGTTCAGACAAGGTCGAATGGCGATGGTATCGGTGACCATGCTTGTCGCTTATCTGATCATCCAAGTTCGCTTACAAACGCCTCTCAATACTGGCACAACGCTATTAGAGCTCTCGTTACTTGCGGCATTAGTACCTGTCACTTGCTTACTTGTTTATGCCTTCCCTGATAACGGCGTAAACTCAAAGTCGATGCTGCTCTACGCCATCGTTCTTGTTCTGTTTATGGTGTGGGCACAATTGATCGTCTCTCACTTCCATGCCGGCGGTTTTGAATCATGGAGTGATGGTCTTCTATTTATTGTCAGAGACTTCTCCAAACTGCCTTTTGTTTTAGTGCTGTATAGCCTTTGCTTGCTTGGCCTTACTGCCATTCTCGTGTTGGTGTATAACCGCTCTATCGATGTTGTGGTTTATAGCGCTATCCTGCTTTCTTCTTGTACGTTCATCTTCTTCGATATTCAGTACATCTCGAGCACCATGTTCTCGCTGTCAGGCACACTGATCATCGTCTATGTGATGTCTGCTAGTCATGATATGGCCTTTAACGACCAACTGACTAACATTCCCGGTCGACACGCCTTAGAAGTCGATATGAAGCACTTGGGGCGTAAGTATTCGATGGCGATGGTCGATATTGATCACTTTAAACAATTCAACGATACCTACGGACATGACATTGGCGACGATGTGTTAAAACTGGTGGCACGCATTCTGAGGGAAACCACAGGCGGCGCTAAAGCTTATCGCTATGGTGGAGAAGAGTTCACGATTATCTTCAAAGGAAAACATTCGGAACAAGTTAAAGAGCACCTTCAAGCTCTGATTTCCGAGGTTCAAAACTACGACATGACGATTCGTAATAGTCATGAACGCCCCGACGATCATGAAGTGGGTATCAAAAAGCGTGGCAAGAAAGGCAAACCATCGGAAGTGGTGAATGTGACGGTGAGTATTGGATTGTCTGATAGTACAACCACCAGACATCCTGAAGAGGTGTTGAAGCTTGCTGACCAAGCGCTGTATAAAGCGAAAGAAACCGGTCGAAACAAACTGTGTATTGACCGTTAACAATAGTTGATAGCGAAAGATATTGAGTGCTAGAGATCTAAATAGCTTAAGCCATTAATAGCGATCTGCTTCAATAACTATCACTTCCAAGTTCAACGAGCCTCATTGATTTGAGGCCGTATGGGCTTAACTGGAAAAAAGAGCTTAATCTTGGTTGAAGAATATAACCAAGCTGCCACCTTTTAAGCTACTTCCGTAGTTAATCGTAAAACCTATTCCCACGTTATCGACCCACTCATTAAACAGGTTTGGGTTAAGCAACCAACCAACACTGCCCTCGTAGTAAGATGTGGTGCCCATAGATGCCACGGTGTCACCACCAATATCAATTCGTCTTATACTCGAGTACATCGAAGTGATGTTCTTATCCCAACGCACGAGATCATAGAAAACCTTGGCTTCATTGGCGATATACCACCCTTCAGGATGACCGACATTGCCATTATTCGCCTCGCCCCAGCCGATGCCATTAAAGTAATGCCAACTGGTGATCAATTTATACTTTCCCCAGTCATTCTTATCTTCGTACATCAGCTTGATTTTAGGCTCGATGATATAAGCCCAAGCATCAGTATTGAGATATACGCCATCCAGTTGGTCTTGAATAGGCTTTAGCAACGAAGCGCGATATTCATAATCATTGCGGTAGTAAGAGATGTGGTTACCGATTGCAGAGCTGAAGCTCCAATATTCGTCTAGCTGGGACACATTCGCGAATTCGACGTAGCCAGACACTACCGACTCTTTTTGAAAATCGTTTCTGTTTGCTGCCGCGTACTCGACATCGTTCTCGATTCGCAATGCAGACAAGCGTAGCGTCACCTCTTGATGGTTGTCTTCGATGTAACTTGGTAATTCAAATGTGTAAGGCAAACTCAGGGAGGTGATGTTTTGGCGACGACTTACCGAATCATTCGAACCGATGTCTTCATTGTCCAAACTAAACACTTTATTGGGGTCAAAGTTATTGATACCAAAAGTGAAAACATCGGTGTCGTTGAGCAATACACTGGTGGCAAAGCTCTGCTCTAGATCCTTTCGAAAAAGATCAGATAGCGTATTGGCATTAACAGTGGTCGCCAAAGCGGTAAAAAATAGAGGAACCGCAAGCGTCCAAGATGTGTTAGTCATAGAAAATGACTTCGAATGTGGCATTTCTTTTATCACTTAAAGCACTTCCTAGCTCAAACGCTATTAGAAGTATAAATTCAAATATCTAAAAGAGCTCGCCAACTAACGCGCAAGCTCCAAAATGTTACGTTGTACAAAGGTATTTCTACCACTTTGCTTCGCTTGATAAAGCGCTTGATCGACCTTTTCGTAAATAGACGCAATAGATTCGCCACCTTCTGGTACAAATGACAACACACCTTGTGACACTGTCACTCTATCCGATACCGTTGAGTGGTCATGAGCGTAGTTCATCTCATGCAATGCCTCTTTAACTCGAGTCGCGTGTACCTTAGCGCCTTCACTGTCTGTGTCGCTAAGAATCAGAACAAACTCTTCACCGCCATAACGACCGACAAACTCTCCCGCACGAACAAACAGCTGTTTCAAGGTATTAGCAAGCCCTTGTAAGCACTTATCCCCTTGAATATGACCATAATTATCGTTGTAAGGCTTAAAGAAGTCTACATCTAGAAGTATGACTGTCATGGATATATTACGTCTTCCGTGCCACGCTATGCTCTCTTCAAGCTTAGTATCCATATATCGACGGTTATACAATTTGGTCAGGCCATCTTCGTTGGCTTGTTGCTGCAGAAGGATGTTCAGTTCTTCGAGTTTGGCTGTGCTTTGTTTTAGCTCTCGTCTCATGTGCGCGATACGTTGCATCGCAATCAGCTTAGAATTCAAAACAACCTTGTTTACTGGCTTGATCAGGTAATCATCGCCACCAGCGTCAATCGCTTTTGCGATCATCTCAGGTTCTTCGTGACCACTAAGAAAGATGATGGGAACCCATTCTGGGAATCGGCTTCGAACCTCATTCGCCACTTCAAAACCATCCATATCAGGCATGCTGATATCAAGTAACACGAGTTCAGGATCAAAATCAGAATAAACACTCAGGGCTTCTTTTCCGCTACCGACAGCTTCTACAATATGACCCAGTTGCTTGAGTCGGATAGCAAGTTGCATCCTGTCTAGTTGAACGTCATCAACCAGCAATATGCGCATTGAAGATCCCTTTTCTATCATCACATCACCTTTATCTAGTGTTGAATATTCAAAGTAGCTCAAATTTGGGCTTAAATCATGCCCTAATCTCTATATTATATTGACTTTTTTACAGATCTTTTTAGCATTGTTTCTTTTTAAAGAGAAATACTATGTCAGACGCTACAAACAACGAACAACAAGAAATCGATTTAACCACCATCTCACCAGAACTTCGTCAAGTTATCGAATTTGATGGCGTACCAAAAGAGATGCACTTTATGGTTACTTCTATTCACGAAGTGTCTGAAGAAGCAGTACGCGAAGCTTGGGATAGTCTTCCAGCAAGCGCACAAAATGTTTTAGACAACTTCGAGCAGTTCCACGCTCTAATCTCAGTTAGCCAAGCTTTCGCTGGTGTTAACGTGATGGAAGAGTTCCCTACTCTTAAACTTCCAGAAGACATGTCTGACGAAGAAAAAGAAGAGTACCGTGCTCAACTGCTAGACCAAGTTCTACACAACTGTGTAAAAGACATGGTTAAACAAATCAAGAAAGCTCGTCGTGATGCAATCTTGAAGCGTGATTTCAAAGAAGTTTTTACTAAGTAAGTCGCTAGTCGCCTAAACTAGGCTAAGCGCTAACAGTACTACTTAGAATTAAGCCGCATGTTTCTTTAAACACGCGGCTTTTTTATATCCGCTATTTTCTGTTCGTCGATCGTTACGTCTGTATGTTCTTGTTGCTAATGTTCATATGATTCGACAAATCATATGCTTTAACACTCATATAGTGTGGCGCAAAACTGGCAGTTATACCGTATAAAAATGACGCATGTATCCAATCATGGAATCAAGACCGAATTTTCAGAACCTATAACAGGCAGTATCGCGACAATATCGAAAAGCAAACCTTCTCAGGTTTAATGCGTTACCGCGATATCTCTTTGAGCGACACTCACACCTTTAATTTGAGCGTAAACACGCTGCCCGATTTCTAGATTCAACTCATCCAGCGCCCACAAAGTAATGGTTGCCCATAGATAGCACCCAGACTCTAACTCTAGCTCGACAGCGACACTCTGCTTATTTGTGCCTTGCTGGTGCGTCTCTACACTTTTAATGGTCACTGGAAGGATGTTACGTATAGAAGTCCCTTTCGGCCGTTCTAGCGTGATAGAGACATCATTTGCCCTAACTTGCAGCCTCACTGTCGTACCAAGCTCACTCGATACTTTCTGAACCCATAACGACGTCGACTTTCCTAGCATCAGGCGAGACAGCGCATAATCGTCATTGTGTTCCGCTAATGTCGCTTCAAACAACGAGCTTTGCTCTGAGAAAGATTGCCAAGGTTGCATGGCTCTCGATGCCCAAACCTCTTCCGTCACACCCGACGAAATCACTTTGCCTTGGTCAATAATCACAAGGTGATTTGCCAAGCGTAAAATTTCATTGAGGCTATGAGTGACATAGATGATCGGTATTTGGACGGTTTCGGATAAGTTTTCCAGAAATGGCATCACTTCGCGCTTACGAGGCAAGTCGAGAGACGCTAAAGGCTCATCCATCAACAAAATGCTCGGCTTTGATAACAAAGCGCGGCCAATCGCCACACGTTGCTTCTCACCGCCAGACAAACGAGCTGGGTATCGGTCAAGCAATGAACCCAAAGACAACAGCGAGACTATTTGCTCAAAGTGCGCTTGATCGACGCTTTTCATACCGTATTTAAGGTTCGCTGCCACCTTCATATGTGGAAACAATCGCGACTCTTGGAACACATAACCGACGTTGCGTTTGTGAGTCGGCAAATTAATGCCATTTTCACTATCGAACAGTGTGGTTCCAGATACGCTGATCAGACCTTTATCGGGCTGTTTAAGGCCACTGATTGCATTGATAAGTGAGGTTTTACCCGCGCCAGAACGACCAAAAATTGCCGTAATGCCGCTACTTGGTAATTCCAAGTCGATATCAAAGAACGTTTCACCAAGTTGTTGTTGATATTGGAGGATCAAAGCACTCATGCATTGCCTCCCAAGCGTTGTGCTGACTTTTTGTTGAGCCACTCAGATAGCATCAATGAACCCAGCGCTATCACAATAGAAATGACACACAAACGCGCGGCTTCCATTTCAGCGCCAGGGGTTTCAATAAAAGTATACATAGCCAAAGGAATGGTTTGAGTTTCACCGGGAATATTTGAAACGAAGCTGATGGTCGCGCCAAACTCCCCTAGGCTTCTTGCGAATGAAAGCATGGTGCCGGTAATGACCCCTGGGATCATCAAGGGTAAAGTGATCGTGAAAAACACACGAAGAGGTGAAGCGCCTAATGTAGCAGCCGCCTCTTCAAGCTTACTGTCTACGGTTTCTAGGCTCAATCTAATAGAGCGAACCATCAGCGGCAACGCCACAACCACACAAGCGAGTGCCGCGCCCTTCCAGCTAAAGCTGAATACAATACCAAACACGTCATTGAGCCACGAACCTATGATACCTTGCCTGCCCATCATCACTAGCAGTAAATAGCCAATAACCACAGGTGGAAGTACCAAAGGTAAATGGACAATACTCTCAACAATGCTCTTACCTACAAATTGTTTCTTAGCAAGTAGCCATGCTAAGCCAATACCGATAGGGATAAGCCATAAGATTGCAAACCCAGCGACTTTTAAGCTCAGCATTAAGGCTTGGTATTCGTATTCCGATAAATACATCATTTAACGCACTTCAAATCCAAAACTGTTCAAGGTGTCTTTCGCTTTTTCGCTCTTTAGGAAAGTATAGAACTCTTCTGCCACAACTTTATCACTCAACTTCGCTACAGGGTAACGTATTGGTGTGTGCAGATCTGATGGGAAGGTCGACACTAGGTTTACTTCTTTAGAAAGCAACGCATCCGTTTTGTAGACAATGCCAAGCTTAGCTTCACTGCGCTCGACTAAGGCTAAGGCCATACGAACATTGTTACTTGGTGCCAATCGAGTTTTCACATCGTCCCATACACCTAACGTTTCTAACGCTTCTTTTGCATAGATACCAGCAGGAACCGACATGGTGTTACCCACTGCGAGCCTTTCATTAGTAAGCAGTTTAGCCCATTGTTCACCTTTTGATAGGTCTAACGTTACCGATGTCTCTTTAGGAGCAATCAGCACCAGTTCGTTTTCACATAGGTTTGTGACATTGTCACTATAAACCAATTTACGATCGACTAAATGCGTCATCCATTTCTCATTTGCCGAGATAAAAATGTCTGCTGGTGCTCCTCTTTCGATTTGTCGCACCAAAGACGACGTACTCGCGTACACAGGAATCACATCGACAGAATGGTCTTTCTCAAACTCTTCAACCAACAGATTAACCGCATTGGTCATCGACGATGCAGCGTAAACTCGTAGCTTTTCCGCAGCAAAAAGATGACTAGAACTCAATGCCGAAGTTAAAGCCATGGTTAAAAGGAAGACTCGCTTTTTCATTGTTATCACTTATCTATTGTTCGTTTAAGTTCTTTAGCTAACTTCTAAATGGCGGCTTAAGCTGTTAACTCTGGCCAAAGCAGATCAAGATTTAAGTACTCTTCGATGGCATCAGCGATTCGATTAATACCCAGCTCTTTAAGCTGTTCGTGGTCAATCGCGGTCACATCGTTGGCTCCTGCCCATTCGCAAATAAGCGACAACGCATCACTGTTGTCGAATACGCCATGCAAGTAAGTACCAAAAATCGAGTTATCTTGATTCACAGCGCCATCTAGGCTGCCAGATTCTAACTGAACCGGTAAGGCTGTTTCTTTGACATCAGTCCTACCTACGTGGATTTCATACCCTTTTACTTGTGCTGTTTTGCCATCCAGCGTCATGGTGCCGCGTACGTTGGTTAAGGTTTTCTGCTGTGTAAGGGTCGTTTCAGTATCCAGATACCCTAACCCTTCGCTGCTGCCGGGTTCCCCTTCAACGCCATCAGGATCGTGGATGATGTTACCTAACATTTGGTAGCCACCGCAGATACCCATCACTTTGCCGCCTAAGCGCAGGTGGCGTTGAATATCTTTATCCCAGCCTTGTTCTTTTAGGTAATCCAAATCTGCTCTTACCGACTTTGTACCCGGCAAGATAATTAAATCAGCATTGTTTACACGTTCGCCTTTACCGACATAACGTAAATCAATCGAAGGATTCAATCTTAACGCGTCAAAGTCTGTATGGTTGCTGATTCGGGTTAGCACTGGCACCGCCACCTTAAGCTTAGCTTCTCCGTAAGACTCTTGAGCAGAGGTAATGGCATCTTCCGCTTCTAAGTTAAAACCATGCAGATATGGCAAAACACCAATGACTGGCTTGCCGGTTTTTTCCTCTAGCCAATCTAGGCCAGATTGAAGCAGTGCGATATCGCCTCTAAAACGATTTATCACAAAGCCTTTTACACGAGCTTGTTCAGATTCAGACAATAGAGCTAATGTCCCGTAGAGATGCGCAAAAACGCCACCACGGTCAATATCAGCAACGATGATCACAGGGATGTCCGCTTTCTCAGCAAATCCCATGTTAGCGATATCATTTTCACGAAGATTGATTTCGGCTGGGCTCCCCGCACCTTCAATCATCACGCTTTCATATTCTTCAGAAAGTCGGTCAAACGAATCGATAACTGTATCCATCGCCACTTTCTTGTAATCATGATAACCCGTCGCTTCCATGTTGCTCAGCGCTCGGCCTTGCAGAATCACTTGCGCGCCGGTATCTGAATTAGGCTTTAACAATACAGGGTTCATGTGAACGGTTGGCTCTATATTACAAGCTTGCGCCTGAACCGCTTGAGCGCGACCAATTTCGCCACCATCTTTTGTCACAGCACTGTTTAACGCCATGTTTTGTGGCTTAAAAGGTGCCACTTTGATTCCTTTCCTTGCCAAAACACGGCATAAACCTGCCACCAAAACACTTTTTCCGGCATCTGACGTTGTCCCTTGAACCATAAGGGCACTTAATGGTGCTCGCATTTGTACTTAAATCCTTAATTTCTTAATTTCTTAATTTTCAATTTATAGCTGTGGGCAATATTTCTCTGCGACCATCTTAACGTCATTGCCGAGTAGATGCTCAATAAAATGAATGGAAAATGAATGTGTTACTCACTCTGGATTCAACCCCAGTGTTGTTTAATAGCTCCATCGAAACGAAGCTTGTGAACGATAACAGGCGCTTCAACAAAAAACGTACTAACGAAAAGAAACGTTTCAAATTCAGAAAAACGTTTCTACTAAAAACAACATTAAGGGATTCACCATGAAAAAAACTGTATTAGCTATCGCATCTACTATTATCCTTGCTCCTACTTTCGCAATGGCTAGTGACCACAACAGCAACAAGCACGAAAGCGCTATTGCTTATACTGGCCCAATTGAAACCGTTTCTGTTGCGACACTACTTGCCGACACAAGCATGTTCGCAGAGCAAGAAGCAATTGTGGATGGCAAGATCGTTCGTCAACTTAAGAATGACACGTTTGTCTTCTCTGATGGCCAGAGTGAAATTCAAATCGAACTTGATGATGATATCCGCCTAGCACAACCACTGACCGCTGATACAAAAGTTCGTATCTTCGGTGAATATGAAGGTGGTAAGACACCTGAAATCGAAGTGGACCACATCCAGGTTCTATAAGCGATTAATATAAAAATACCGACTTCAAATAATTGGCCTGCATATTGCAGGCTTTTTTGTATTATACTGCCGCAAAATACAATTTATATGGAGTCACCATGCTAAGTTGCACGAATAAGACTGTCCTTTTAGGACTCGCTGCACTGTGTTCATTCTCTGCGTCTGCAAACAACTTTAACTACAACACATTCGAGCTGCGCATGGGTACTAGCCCAAGTACTTTCGGTGGTGAAGTCACAACAATGTTCACTCAGAACTCTCATTTTGTTGCTCGTATCGATTCAGAATTTGAAAGTGATTGGGATGCAGCGGTAGGTATGGGATTCAACGGCCCAATCAGTCAATTTGCTGACGTTACTGGCCAAATGTTACTGCACAACATTGAACGGAATGACGATAACCACATCAAAACAGAAATTAACCTTGGCTTGAGAGCTTGGTTAATGGCAAACGTTGAAGTTAACGCACGCCTTGGTCAACTGATCGACAACGATGACACTCGTTCAATTTTGGGTATCGGTGCTCGTTTCCATTCAACTGATCAACTGTCTGTTGGTCTTGATATGCGCAATAACGGCACATATGGCCACCAAATCTTAATGTCGGCTCGATTCGGATTCTAATCTAGATTTCAATTACTGAGTAATAAATAGCTAAACGTATTACATAGAAAAGCCCCGAACATATTAATGTTCGGGGCTTTTTTGTTTGTTAGTTTCGCTGGCTTTTAGTCGTTCACGACCTGAGCCAGCGACTTGCTTTATAAGCTAACCATCAGCATCTTTTTCTGGTGATCTAAGTACTCTTCATAAGTACCTTGGAAGCTCACTAGCTGTTGATCTTTTACATCGATGATGTGTGTTGCTAATGAAGAAACGAACTCTCGGTCATGGCTTACGAAGATAAGCGTGCCAGTGTAAACCTTCAACGCGTCGTTCAGGGCTTGGATTGCTTCCATGTCCATGTGGTTGGTTGGTTCGTCCATTACAAGCACGTTGATGTCTTGCATCATTAGCTTGCCGAATAACAGACGGTTCTTCTCACCACCAGAACAGTTACGCGCTTTTTTGTTCGCATCGTCAGCAGTAAACAATAGGCGACCTAGAATGCCACGTACCATAAGGTCATCGTGCTTCACTGTGCGCCATTGTGAGATCCAATCGAAGATGCTCAGGTCGTTATCAAAGTCAGACGTACTATCTTGTGGGCAGTAGCCTACAGATGCGTTTTCAGACCATTTTACGATACCTTCGTTTTGCTCTAGCTCTTGAACTAGGCAACGTAGCAGCGTGGTTTTACCTACACCGTTCTCACCGATAACCGCAAGACGAGTACCCGCTTCAAGCAGCAAGTTACCACCGGCAAACAATGTTTCGCCATCGAAGCCGTGACCAAGGTCTTGAAGTTCAAGCGCTTGACGGTGTAGTTTCTTACCTTCGCCAAAATCAATAGATGGGCTCATACGGCTCGATGATTTCACTTCATCAAGCGTGATCTTATCCATTTTCTTGGCACGAGAGCTTGCTTGTTTTGCTTTAGATGCGTTAGCACCAAAACGGTTTACGAAATCTTGAAGCTCGCTGATTTCAGCCGCTTTCTTAGCGTTGCTTGCTAAAAGCTGTTCACGAATCAAGCCAGATGCTTCTAGGAAGTACTCGTAGTTACCAGGGTAGACACGTAGCTCACCGTAGTCGATGTCTGCCATGTGTGTACACACAGAGTTCAGGAAGTGTCTATCGTGCGAAATGATGATCATTGTACATTTACGCTGGTTTAGCTCTTCAGCAAGCCAGTTGATCGTGTGAATGTCCAAGTTGTTGGTTGGTTCATCAAGAAGCAGGATATCTGGGTTTGCAAACAGAGCTTGTGCCAATAGCACACGCAGTTTCCAACCTGGAGCTACTTGCTGCATCAAGCCGAAATGGAACTCTTCTTCAATACCCGCTTGAATTAGGATGTCGCCAGCACGGCTTTCTGCTGTGTAGCCATCCATTTCCGCGAATTCACTTTCAAGTTCTGCGACTTTCATGCCGTCGTCTTCGCTCATTTCTGGCAAAGAGTAAATACGGTCACGTTCTTGTTTTACTTCCCAAAGTTTTCTGTCGCCCATGATCACAACGTCGATAACGCTGTACTGTTCGAAAGCGAACTGATCTTGGCTTAGCACACCCAGTTTTTCTCCTGGAGTGATAGAAACGTTGCCCGAGCTTGGCGTTAATGCGCCACTTAGGATTTTCATGAACGTTGATTTGCCGCAACCATTAGCGCCGATCAAACCATAACGGTTGCCGTTACCAAATTTAGCAGAGATGTTTTCAAACAGCGGCTCTGCGCCAAATTGCATTGTGATGTTCGCGGTAGATATCAAAGAACTAATTCCTAAGCGTGTACTGACAGATAATTATTAGGCTATTTCAAGAACCTAAATAAGAAGTACGAAAGTATGGATTAAACAAAAATCGAAGCGCGGATTATATAGAGATCTCGATCACGTTGTCGAGGCTAAACAGTAAACGAATAGTAAACATAGACCATTTAGATGCTTTTCATACGTTATGGGGGTGTAAATAAAAAAATCCCCACCAGCAGAACTGGTAGGGATTTCATTTATCAACACTAAAAGTCTTTTAAGCTCGTCACCTTTGAAACTATAGCTCTTCAAACGAAAAGCTTTGATGACGAGCAGAACTTGTTATTTAGTAATTTTCTTCTGAACGTATTTTTTGCTCACGTCGACAACCGCAACATCTCTAAAGAAGCTTCTACCCAACAGAAGTGGGAAAGAAAGATGCGTTCGGTCGGCTAGCGTAAATTCAGTTTTGTCTTTTAGATCGCCAATTTGAATCGAAGCTACAACCACAGCGCGTCGTTGTGTGCCTTCTGCGCTTGATTGCTTGATCTTAACCCAGCGTTCTACTGGTAAGCTGATCTCTTCAGTTGTAATTCCGTCGTGTTCAATCTTGAACTTAACCCAGTCTTTGCCGTCACGTTCAAAATCAACAATATCAACTGCACTGATTGAAGAGGTTGTTGCACCGGTATCGACACGTGCTTTAAACGCTTCTTTTAAACCAGGAACAAACACCCACTCTTCTTCACCAAGAATCAGTTTGCCATCACTTGTTTTTCTAACCTTCTCTACTGGTTTTTCAACAGGTGCAGGTTTTACTTCCGGCTCAGTTGGTTTTACTTCTTCAGGCTTCTCAGTAGGTTCCGTTACTTTCTCGCCTTCTGTTGCGTCAGTTTTTGAAGAGTCATCCACAACAGGTTGTTCGATTTGAGGCTTTTGCTCTGGCTCAACAGGAGCTTGAGTTGTAGCCGAACAAGCAAACAGGCCACCACTTAGCATTAAAACTACAATCGCTTTCCAATTATACATTCAGTCACCTTCTATTTTGAAACGTTTGCTATCGCTTTTGCTACATAAGGAATATGAGATTCGGAAAGGCCTGCGATATTGATGCGTCCATCACCAACACCATAGACTCCATATTCTTCACGTAATTGATTCATTTGAGTTTCTTTAAAGCCTAGTACACTAAACATGCCTTTATGGCTTTCAATGAAGTCAAATTGTGACGTGTTATAAGTATTTCGCAATTCATCACATAGACTTTGGCGCAGATTTAACAAACGTTGCTGCATTTCACTCAATTCTTGCTTCCAAATCGAGGTTAGCTCTTGATTCTGAAGAATTGTTTTAACCAAAGCTGCACCATGATCTGGCGGCATTGTGTAAGTTGAACGAGCAAGCGTTAGAAGCTTACCTTTAGCATTGCCAACGTGTTCGCTGTTTTTGCCAATCACAATAGCGGCACCCGTTCTTTCACGGTATAAACCGAAGTTCTTCGAGCAAGATGTCGTAATCAACATCTCTTCGACGTTGTTAGCCATGTGTTGAAGACCTTTTGCGTCTTCTTCTAAGCCATCACCAAAGCCTTGGTAAGCAATATCAACGAACGGCAAGAAGCCATTTTTCTGCGATAGTTTGGTAATTTCCTGCCACGCCTCAAAGTCGATATCCGCACCCGTTGGGTTATGACAGCAACCGTGCAGTAGTACCACGTCTGATGGACCCGCTTTTGAAAGGTCATCCAACATTCTTGCAGTATCAACTTGCTTCGTTTCAGGACTGAAGTAATTGTAATATCGAACTTTTAAGCCTGCCGCTTCCATCACCGGTTTGTGGTTAACGTAGCTTGGGTTTGAAATCCAAACCGTGGTGTCTGGTTGAGAAACTTTCATTAAGTCACCCAACATGCGAAGTGCACCACTTGCACCCGGTGTTTGAATCGCAGCTACGCGATCCATTGCAGAAGTCCCTTTAAGCAGCAGATCAACCATGCTCTGGTTAAACTCTTCACAGCCTGCTAGGCCAACGTAAGCTTTGGTTTTCTGAGTCTCAACAACGATATCTTGAGCCATAGAAACGGCTTTCATGATCGGAGTTTCGCCTTGATCGTTTTTGTAAACGCCAATGCCTAAGTCGACTTTATCAGTACGAGTATCGCCGCGGTAAGCAACAGAAAGAGATAGAATTGGATCTAAAGTTGGTTTTGGTAGATGTGAAAACATGAAAGTCACAACCCTTTGAAATTCAAGTAATGGATTTCACGTTAACATTTTCGTACTAAAATCAGAAACATTTTTTAATAGAAGCGCTTAGTTACCATAAGTAATCAGAGATTGGTCGTTTCAAACGGATAAATAGTGCAAATTTCAAACACCTAATGACCCATTGCACAATTCAAATTGCTTTATTTCTATGCGTCTTATGTTCCTATATTCTTATGTTTGCACGTGCTCTATTAAGATTACTACTGGGCACTCTGTTTGAATTGTCTTGGTGTCATTCCTGACCAAGCCTTAAACCGAGTGCTAAAGTTAGCGGCATTGGGATATCCAACTATCTCGCCAATGTGTTGAATCGACCAATCACTCGACCTGAGCAGCCTTGCAGCGTATTCCATTCTCATACGCATAATATGAGTCATCGGGCTATGAGAGTAATAACGTTGGCACAAACGATGGAAGTGCGGCTCTGAACAAGGAAATAGGTTTGCTAGCTCATGCACATTCCACTCTTTATGAAGCTGCTTTTGAACACTGTCGAACACACGTCTCAAGCGAATCAAATTTCGAGACTGTTGCTGCGGGACTGGTGCATTAATCATGAACTCTATTTGGGCTACGCTGTGAATGGCAATCGCTCCGCCTAAATCAATGGGCAAGGCAATACTTCTCAGCAAGGTATGAATACAAGACGAGACGACTTCGGCTGCAGGAGAGAGCGTATAACTCACTTCATCATTGACGACATTATCCCAATGCTTATCAGGCGATAGAAAGATCCACGCTATCTGCCATGTTTCTTCTTCAATCCCAAAGCCATTCTCAACGCCTGCAGGCACAGTAATGCACGACCCCGGCTCTAGAATATAGCGACACGCCCCACTTTCTAACCACCCTTTGCCCCTAACCGTGTAAAGCAGCATGTGTTTCTGTGGATTCTTCCGATGGACAGAAAAGAAATCTCGGCACGACGCCGTCCCACACTGAACGATACCCAATTCTTCGAATGCCAATACATGGCTTTGATCGACAAACTCTTGGTGTGTCTGATCAGAGATCTCGTACCGTTCGTGTTTCTCACTCATTTCACTGATCGCTCATTAGGTTTGCCTGCAATTAAATCGCCACTTTAGTCATTCGATAGTTTTGGAATAGATGATTTTGAAAACAGATCGTTTTGACAAATAGACAGATTTTGAAAATAGATAGTTTGGCAAAAGTTTGTGATGAACCTGAACAATACAGCCTAAACAAATGCCGATAAACTTCTCGCATATTAACCACAGGGGAAATGCGATGCGCTCGACATATCGTCATCTAGACAAAGATTTCTGGCAAAAGCTTTTACACATCGGTTTGCCTGTATCGCTACAAACCATGTTGTTTTCATTACTCGGCGTGGTCGATATTTTTATGGTTAACCAACTGGGTGACTCTGCAACTGCGGCGGTTGGTGTGGGTAACCGCATATTTTTCTTCAACTTGATCATGGTATCCGGGATTAGCGGCGCTGTCAGTGTGCTAGCTTCGCAATATTTCGGTGCGGGAGATTTCAACGGAATTAGACGCACATTAGCACAGTCATGGGCATTGTCTGTCTTTACCATCATCCCCTTTGTGTTGATTTATACATTGGCTCCTGAATCAGTCGTGTCTGTGGTGGCCTCAGACCCTGATTACGTCCGCTTGGCAACGGATTACCTTTGGATAACAGGAGCCAGCCTTTTTGGTACCGCGATCGTAGTGCCCTTAGAAAGCGCACTGCGATCGGTCGGCGAAGCCAAGCTACCCACCAAGATCAGTATTTGGGCAATCATCGTTAATGCGATTCTCAATGCATTGCTGATCTTTGGTTTGTTTGGATTTCCAGAACTGGGCGTAGTTGGTGCGGCTATTGGCACCACGGTGTCTCGATTCTTTCAGACGATAGCGCTGCTTATCATGGCGAAGAAACACTACGCGCATCTATTCCCGACATTAAGTAATTGGCGAGAAGCGATATTACCGAAGCATAGAAAGAAGTACTTCACGATAGCAATACCTATGTTGGTTCATGACACAGCATGGGCAATCGGTATTCCCCTTGCTTACTTTACTGCGCTGGTGTTGGGTTGGCCGCTAGAATGGGTGTTGATGATTGTGTTACTGGAGGAGTTAGCGAAGATCGCTTTAACTAGCCAGCGAATTCACTCTAAGAAATGGATCAACAATCTAATCGACGAGCCTGAGCACATTCCTATATAAACAGGCGATAAACTGACACTGACGTGCAGGCGATAGATTCAAAGAACTCACACCCAAGGGCTGATTTGTAGCATTGCGCTAACCATGACGCCCTTTTTCGTTTACGAGTGTGCAAAATCACGACAGCAGTTATATATCAGTAAATCGATGGATAATTTGGTTTGAACTACCACGCCAATCCAACATTGGATCCGCTTTGTCTTGCTCAAAGCGACCGTCAATTAAGGTATCAATGTATTCAAGCACTTGCTTCTGCTTTTCATCGAGTTCGTCGAGTTCGTAACCAGTCCACATCCAAATATCTTTACCTTCGCATTCTGCTTTTACACGCTGAACAAGCTTAAGCACTTCAGACACGTTTGCAGGATGCAGAGGATCACCACCAGAAAGCGACAAACCACGACGCTTGATTCGCGGATCATTGAGATCAGCAATAATGTGGTCTTGAAGTTCTTGAGTGAACAAATGCCCAGAGTCCAACCTTTGCGTCGATTGGTTATAACACCCGCGACACTGGTGTACACAACCCGACACAAACAAAGTGCAGCGTGTTCCTGGGCCATTTACAACGTCGATGGGGTGATATTGGTGATAATTCATAAGGCAGTATTGAAACTCGTTATTGCTTAATAGTTTGAAGTGAAGAGCTGTCACAGCTGAAACGAAAGAATTGGTATCGACACAACACCGATACCAATCTTATTTCTTGAAACCTAGCTCTTCTAAGTAAGCTAGATAATGATCTTAGCGGTTACTAAAGATGCTTCACGCGACGTTTAACTTCTTCTTGCTTACCGAAGTTAAATGGTCGTGCATCTGGGCTACCAAGGTAACCGCAAACACGGCGTGTTACCGATACTTTCGTAGAATCATGGTTGCCACACTTAGGACACGTAAAGCCCTTACTTGTACAGTCAAACTCACCGTTGTAACCACACTCGTAGCACTCATCAATCGGCGTATTTGTACCGTAGTAAGGAACACGTGTGTAGCTGTAGTCCCATACGTTTTCTAGTGCTTCGATGTTCTTCTGCATGTTCGGGAACTCACCGTAACAGATGAAACCACCACTAGAGATTTCAGGATAAGGCATCTCAAAATCGATCTTGTCGTATGGGTTCACTGTCTTCTGCACATCTAAGTGGAAGCTGTTGGTGTAGTAACCACGGTCTGTCACACCATCAATCACACCAAATTCTTTGGTGTCGATGCTGCAGAAACGGCTACATAGGTTTTCACTTGGTGTGCCATATAGGCTGAATGCGTAACCTGTCTCTTTTGTCCAAGATTCCACTTCACGCTTCATGTATTCCACCAGCTCAAGCGCTTTAGCACGCATTTCGCCATCGTCGTACAAGTGAACGTCAGTGCCGTAAAGCGCTGTCATTGCTTCGTGGATACCAATGTAACCAAGAGAAACAGAAGCACGGCCGTTCTTAAAGATATCAGCGATAGAGTCGTCTGCTTTCAAGCGAACGCCACATGCACCTTCCATGTATAGGATTGGAGCAACACGTGCTTTCACGTTTTCTAGACGAGAAATACGAGTTTCTAATGCACGACGAGCCAGCTTGAGTTTATCATCAAGCAGTTCGTAGAACTTAGCCATATCTTGTTTTGCGTTAATCGCAATACGTGGCAAGTTCAAGCTAACAACACCTAAGTTGTTACGGCCTTCGTGAATCAACTCACCATTTTCTTCGTAAGTATTCAAGAAGCTACGACAACCCATAGGAGTTTTAAATGACCCTGTCACTTCTACTACTTTGTCGTAGTTAAGAATGTCTGGGTACATACGCTTAGACGCACACTCTAGCGCTAATTGCTTGATGTCGTAGTTTGGATCTTGCTTCTGGTGGTTCAAACCATCTTTGATCGCAAATACCAGTTTAGGGAACACGGCTGTTTTACGGTTCTTACCCAAACCTGCAATGCGGTTTTTCAAGATTGATTGCTGAATCAATTTCGAGCCCCAGCTTTCACCTAAACCAAAACCAAACGTCACGAATGGTGTTTGACCATTAGCGGTGTGCAGCGTGTTTACTTCGTACTCCAGAGATTGGAACGCGTCGTAGCACTCTTTCTCAGTACGAGAGATAGCAAAAGCTTCTGGGCTATGAATGTCCCACTCTTTCGCTAACGATAAATGCTTCTCGTAGCTCGCCATTACGTAAGGTTCTAGAACCTCGTCGATGCGGTTGATCGTTGTACCGCCGTAAATGTGGCTCGCCACTTGTGCGATGATCTGTGCAGTTACCGCTGTTGCTGTAGAAATAGACTTAGGCGTATCGATTTCCGCGTTACCCATCTTGAAGCCATGCGTTAACATGCCTTTCAGATCGATAAGCATGCAGTTAAACATTGGGAAGAACGGTGCGTAGTCTAGATCGTGGTAGTGAATATCACCACATTCGTGAGCATGTACGATATCACGTGGCAAAATGTGAGTTTTCGCATAGTGTTTAGCCACGATACCCGCCAGCAGGTCACGCTGAGTTGGGATTACTTTGCCATCTTTGTTCGCGTTTTCATTGATTAGATCAACGTTGCTTTCTTCGATCAAACCTTCGATCTCACGAGTTAAAGCGCTTTGCTTCTCACGGGCGATGTCGCGGTCATGACGATATTCAATGTAGGCACGAGCCAGAGACTTGTATGGTCCCTGCATTAGCTCGTTCTCGACCATGGTTTGAATTTCAGAGATATGAACTTCATCGTAGTCTTCGAGCTTCAACTCAACTGCTAATGCCACATTCAGTGCATAAATAGCAATTTCCTTATCGGCTTTGTCTGATGCTGCTTCCACTGCAGCTTGGATGCGATCTCTACTGAATGGAGCTCTTGAGCCATCACGCTTGATTACGATTGATTTCACCACTTCTCCTTACTCTTGAGGTATTCACAGACTTATCCACAAACACACTATATAGAGCGATTTATCGTTTAACTAACACTAGATATTGTGGCGTATTTAACGAGAACCACCAACTTTGAGTATTGATTTGGATCAATAAAAAGAGAACGCTGACTAAGATCAATTCAATATTATTACGCTAGTTCTCAAGTCGAAAAGAAACAATGTAACAATAAAAAAACTCCTAAAAAGAGTTGAATTTTTGGTAAGTGTTGTAGGATAACGGCTCATCAATATTGGCAGACAAAATTAGGGATATTTGGCATGAAACGACTTCAAAACTGGATAATGTTAGGCTGCTTACTCAGTAGCCAGACATTTGCTGAACCTTTGACCATATCCAGTTGGAATATCGAATGGTTATCAACCAACGAGGCTGTGAATAAGTTTTCTGACAAACGTGATCAAGCTGATTTCGACAAACTCGCAACTTATTTTCAATCCTTAGACGCAGACGTGGTTGCGTTTCAAGAAGTCGATAACGTAAATGCCATTCAGCGTGTGGCTGGTGATCAATACAAGATATTGATGTCTGACCGGGCGCTATCTAAGAACAGCAACCGCCAATTTAAAGAAGTGAACCAATACACGGGATTTGCAGTTCGTAAAGGAGTAGCCCTCACCGACTACGCTGACTTTCCGCTTGAAACCACATCCAACAGTAAACTTAGGTTTGCCAGCTATATCGTTGTAGAAACAAACTTTAAACCCATTCACATGTTGTCTGTGCATTTAAAGGCAGGTTGTAGCGGAGCGTATAAGTCCAACCGCGATTGCTCTCGTTTAAAAGAGCAAGCTCAGCAACTGAACAAGTGGATAAAGCAAAGAGAGCGCAATAACGAAGACTACGCCATTCTTGGCGACTTTAACCATAACCTCGCTTACTCACGAGATTGGATGTGGAAAGAGTTATCACAATATACTGATGCGCAGTTAGCGACACGAAAGACCCGTGCAGATTGTAAGGTACGCTCTAACCGCAACAATTATCGCACACATCAGTTCCGCTCTGTTATTGATCATATTGTGGTGAGTGAGTCGCTAAATGCTTCTCCTGCAAAGCAGAAGGTATTTGAAACACAAGATGTTCTGGACTACAAACTCAGCGACCACTGTCCAGTTTCAACGACTATTAAATAGTAGATTTTAGATAACAGCAGATTGTAGATAACTGAAAATAATAGAAACAGTAAATATAGAAAGAGGCTGACTGACTTTCGTGCTGAAAGCGAGTCAACCTCTATGCTTGGTCAGCTCAGAACGGATAACGTCAAAGCCAATGTAATCAGCTATAAGCTTGCTACTAACACGTTTTGTTCATACGATCCGCCAGCCACATTCCCACCAGCATGCTTATCATAAACACCCACACCGTCGGGTTGCCGCCACTTAGGCTGGTTACCGCAGGGCCTGGGCAAAAGCCTGCAATCCCCCAGCCTAAGCCAAACGCTGTAGATCCAAGAATCAGCTTTCTGTCTATCAACGGATTGTTACGGCTATCTAACGGCTCGCCATTGATGGCTTTAGCGCGCTTTTTAATGACCAGATGATAAAACGGTGCAAAGACCAATAGCGCGCCACCCATGACGAATGCCAAACTAATGTCCCAGTTACCGGTAATGTCTAAGAAGCCGAGTACCTTCTCAGGATCAACCATCCCTGAGATGATCATGCCAGAGCCAAAAAGAATACCTGCGACCAAACCGATAACGATAGTAAATGAAGCGTTTTTCATTATGCCCCCAAGCCAGTCAGATTCTTGATAAACACGGTTACGATTGCCACACCCATAAATACACAGGTCGCAACAATAGAACGTTTAGATAAACGAGCCATTCCGACAATGCCATGCCCGCTAGTACAACCGTTCGCTGTTTTAGTACCAAAGCCCACCAGAAGGCCAGCAATAATCACTAAAGCGAGATTCATCTCTTCTAACTGCGGAAGTTGGTAGCCCGTCGGAATTAATAGCCAACCACTTGCGACCATTCCCACAACAAAGGCGATACGCCAGTGTTTTTCGGTGTTTGCTGTATCCGCATCTTTACGTTCTTTGTTGCTGGTGCCAGTTGGCAATAATCGGCTGACAATGCCACTAATGCCAGCAACTCGACCAATCCCCAACATTAAAACAATGGCCGACACGCCTAACAACATGCCGCCGAAAAAAGCATCCCAAGGAATCAAACTAAGCACAAACCTCTCCTATCCACAAACATCATAAACTCATAACAACCTATAAATTAGAGTTTACTAATAAATATAAATTAGTCAATGCTAATGTACTGCGAGTATGTGTCGTTTTGTAAGTCTGGAATTAACAAGCGCCCTGCATGAAAAAAGCCCCTAGGTGTTAACCTAAGGGCTTAAGATTTATTCTGTCTTTGGTAAAGAACAGCTATTTGACCTTGTTCTTCTCAGCAATCCATTGCGACATGTATTTAGTGCTCGCCATACTATGGTGCTTAAGCATTGAACCAAAGAAATTATTCAGTCGATGCGCATCAAGCTCAGAACCTAGCGCAGTCAGTCGCTCGATCAATTTGACGCCCAGTTGATTCTGTTCATAGTGCGCTTCAAGAATTGAATGACATTGGCTTTGAGCTTTAAGCCATTTCTTTTCATCTTTATAAAGAGCGACAGCTTGTTCAACAAACTCATCAATATCATCTGACACTGCGCCCGGCCATTGCAGTTCACCTTGCGGTAGCATGCCTTCACTGCCGATCTCGCTGGTTACATTCGGAGTTTGCAGCTTCATCGCATCAAGTAACTTGCCTTTAATGCCTGCGCCAAATCGTAAAGGTGCAACACACACACGAGCCTGCTCCATCACTTCTTGAGCGTCTTTCGCCCAACCTTTGATATGGAAACCGGTTTTTGGATTATGCAAAGCGGTTGCTTTCGGCGGCGGATAAGATCCGTAAATATGAAGTTCACTATCAGGCAACTGCTTACGAATCTTCGGCCAAATCTTCTGTAACTGAAGCACTGCATCCCAGTTAGGCGCATGTCTAAAATTACCTATCGTCATGAAATGCTTACGTTCTTCAAAGCCTTTCGTACTTTCAGGCAACGTGTTGAGATCAACCATGAACGGCAGGTGATGTAATAGTTTTGGATCGATATTGAACTCAGATTGGAGCAATTCCATCTCGTAACTTGAGATGATCAACGAAAGATCACAGCGCAGGATTGCAGCGATTTCACGTTTCGCCAAGTCACTGTACAGGTGCTCTTTCGTTAACTCTGTCTCTTTCTTAACAGCTTCATGTCGAGCATTGCGTAGGAATTGTAAATCTTCAGTATCCAGTAGCTTAAAGGCATTGGGACATACCTTCTCGACGCGCCAGCCGAATTGCTCTTCCATCATAAAACGGTCAAACATCACAACATCGGGCTGCAGCTCTTCAATGTAATCGTCGAAGCTATCGCAATTTAACTGTATAGATTGGCTTGTGATGCCCTCTTCAGAGAGATCAATCATGTGTTCGGTTTCTTGAGCGGGTGTTGCAAATTCAACTGACCAACCTTGTCTCTTAAATAGACGTAAAAGAGACATCATATGGCTGCCAGCCGCCGATGAATTCGGTTCTGGCCAAACGTAGCCAATTGCTAAAACTTTCTTCAAAATACTTCCTAAGAAATAACAAAAGGGCCACAGAAGCCCCTAATAAAACGTTAATCGAGTTATGCCGCTGATAATAATGGTTCTAAGAACTCAGCGATCAGATTCGTTCACCTACATTGCGAGCTATCATAAGCACTTCATCGGCTGAGTAAAAGTTTGAAATCGTGGTTTCGACTTGAGCGCCCAATGTCGACTGATAGAGCTTTTGTGCAAAGTTATCTGCTCTGGTGGTCACTAATACATGTTTTAGTGTCGAGCCCTGCTCTGATAGCTTCTGCTTCACTTGAGGCAAAGAGTCTAGAATCAGCTTTTTGCCCAATCCTTGCCCCTGAGCACTCGGTAACACAGCAAGTTGTTCTAGCTCCAAAACAGCTTCAGGCCTAAACCCACTCTTTTGAACCCAAATAATGTAGCCGACAATCTCGCCATCGCTTTCAGCAACAAAGTTAAGAAAGCGTGGCGCAGCATTTAAGTTACATTGTAACCATTTTTTTGAGTTTTGCTGTCGAACAAAAGTAGCTTGGTGAACTAAAGCCGCTCCATCGAGGTCGGCTTCTGTCATAAAACGAACTTGCGCCATGCTGCTACTCATTCTCAGAATTAGGACGCGTTTTACAGTGTAAAATGGCTTTCTCTAGAAGTTCTAATGCCGAGCTATCTGCTTCTGGAAGCTTAGCGTCCGATTGACCTAACGGCTCAACACGGCTACCCCACTTAATATGGCCTGCCCCCCAAGTTAAACCGGCACCGAATGCCGCCACAAGAATGTTTGAGTTAGGTTTAACAAAGCCTTGCTCTAACGATTCACACAATGCAATCGGCACAGTCGCAGCCGATGTGTTGCCGTAGTTTTGAATGTTCACAAACGCTTTCTCACGTTCAATGCCCGCCATATCACACAGAGTTTGAATAATTCGGATGTTCGCTTGGTGCGGAATCACAACATCGATGTTTTCAGTTGAGATGCCAGTGCGACTCAATACTGTATGTGCTGCAGCGCCCATTCCTTTCACTGCACGCTTGAAGATCTCTTTACCAACGAAATCAAAATCCCAGTAACCGTTATCAGCAGCAAAGCGGTCCATAGAAGTACCGAATTTTGGTACTGCTAGAATGTCACGGCCCTCTGCGTCACAACCGATTTGAGCTTCTTGTAAACCCACTTGCTCTTCAGTACGTGATAGAACCACAGCGCCAGCGCCATCACCGAATAGAACCGCAGTATCACGCTTGGTCCAGTCGATGAAGAATGAAAGACGCTCTGCACCCACAACGATCGCATTGCGGTAGTTGCCCGCTTGAATCAATCGAGTTGCTGTTTCAACACCGTAGATAAAGCCTGTACACGCTGCATTAAGGTCAAAAGCTGCTGCGCTCTTGATGCCTAAGTTCTGTTGAACTTTAGACGCGGTATTTGGAATAAGAGAGTCTGGACTGCACGTCGCTACGATCACAAGATCGATATCTTCGGCTGTTAAACCAGCACACGCCATTGCATGTTGAGCAGCAACGGTCGCTAGCTCAGAGGTATTTACATGACTGATACGACGATTTTCGATACCAGTTCGAGTACGAATCCACTCGTCAGACGTATCAATGAAAGTGCTTAAATCATCATTGGATAGCACGGCTGGTGGCAGACACTTTCCCCAGCCCGTAATTTCAGCGTAAAATTTTGTCATCATTTACCTGTTTATTGTTTGTTTTTATTTGAGTATCTTATTCTTGTTTTAAACAGTATAAGCGTTCCGTACATGATTCGTAAATCGCGTTAGGCACGGAGACGCAATAAAAAGAGAAAGTTATGTCTACATTCAACACACGTTGCCCTTCTTGCGGTGGCGTAAACCGAGTTCCTTCAGAAAGAATTTCAGAAAGCCCTACTTGTGGTAAGTGCAAAAACGCACTTCTAGACGGTGCACCAATCGAAGGTACGTCACTGAATTTCCAATCAATTTTGAACAGTTCACAGCCTGTCGTTGTCGATTTTTGGGCGACATGGTGCAACCCATGTTTTGTGGATGCGGTAACTGCGGCTTAAATCTTGTCAATCATAAGTAAGCTCTTTTCTCGAGGTTCGCTCAAATAGAATATAATTTTTTATATGGAAATAGAGCGCTATTTATCTAGTTTAATTTTTTAGCTGGTCCCCAGTAAATGTATAAAACGTAAATTTGTTAGTGATAAATATTAATAATAATCACCTTTATATATATAGTCTGGATTTATTCTAGAATTTGATTTATTTCCAATACATCATGAATGTGTCGCTGGGTAACTAAAGGCACTACCTGACAATAAAGATTACTAGACTAAGGTTGATAACTTTCTCTGCTTGTACGCCACTACCTATTTTTATCCTTGCACATTTCAGGATATAGACGTGTTTCGGAAAGTTGAATGTTAGAGGTTAATCGATACGTGCAGGTATGAAGAATTTGAAAAGCTCCACCATCGATGGTGGAGCTGTTGTACACAAGGTTGTCGCTTTACTTACTAAAAATCCTCGATATCATAATTTCTCTAACAACCCTAAATTATGCTTCTTATTGAATGAAGATGAGCCACCAATATAATCTTCCGCAATATCAGAAATAGTATTTATCAGTTTTAAATCCGTTGTTATGAAACCTACCGGAATGCTGACGGGATGTGTTTCTGGCCTTGACACGTGGTAGCATACAACCGCAAAAGTTCCCTCAAGTACAATGACCTCTACACTTCCCCCAAGAAAACCCTCAATTAAGCCATGGAGGTTATTTGACCCATTCCTAAAATCATTTTTCCAAGCTCCAATCGTCCGCCTATCCGTCACATCTGACAACGGCAGATAAATGTAAGGGGTGTATATACGTTGAGGATTATTTTCTTGTGTAAGCTGCGCTTGTTCTATTTCATTGAAACAAAGCTCAAGCTTTTTACTTTTTCCCCAAAAAGCATCAGAAGGTGCAATCCACGTAAATTGCTTTACAGCTTTATCCTTTGATTTCATGAAAGACGCTGGAAGTCCCTTCAAAATCTTTCGAATATGCTCCCAGTTATTTCCAGCATAAATGGGACCTACAAATGGAATTTCTTTTTTATCATCAAGCAAAGCTTCTGCATAACGATGTCCTAATGCTGCAATATCTATTGAGTTGCTATTGAATATATCTTTTGTCCAAGTATCACCAAAAGATTTCATAGCCACACCAATCTCTTGAATGTTCTGGCCCTTTTGGGATTGATTTAACGCAATAGTTATTGCTTCATGCACTTCAGATGAGTCATTTAAATTATCGAAGTCTTCTCGTTCAATGGCTTTTCCTTCTTGATCAATTGCAAAGTAAGTCGTTAAACGCATTGGATCTTGTGTTAATTTACTGACGGAATCAATTGTATAAATACTAGGCCGTTCACTTCCTTCGGTACGAACTCCTTTTAAGTACTCATTATCCAATAATTGATAGAAATTCCTTTGAAAGTTTGACTTTGCTAACCCTTCTGTTTCGGATAGCTTTTTATTATCAACGGACAACTTGATGCCAGTATGCCACCCACCCGAACTGCGTTTATTCCCAATGCAGTTAAAGCCACAAAGTTCAAATGAAAGCGCAGCACCAGTTTCTTGGATTGAGTTGGTTTGAGGCGGTTTGCCAATCCCTTCGAAGTACCCTGCTGATTGCTGGGTGAGTTGAACAAGACCTAGCTCATTAAAAACAAGGTCCCCTTTGTCCATCAAATCACCAATAGCTTCATTAACTTCAAGCTTATTTAAACCTAAATAAGTTGCAATCTGAGATGGTTTCATAGGTGCTAGTTGCACTAACCTCAGCACAAACTCTCTCATGAACGAAAGTCCCTGCTTAGTCACGTATGAAAAGCGGAAGTTAAAACGCTGAGCAGGTACTATGAAATCTACCTCATGATAATTTGATCTAATTTCTTCAGTCATTATTTGACTCCATTAAGGTCGCAATTAATTTTGTGGATACGATAGTCAGACGAATCTTTGGTTTGTCCAGATATGTAACTTAGTACTTTGCCTAACGGCAGTGTACTGTTGTGTCCTTGCCACATATGGGTTGAACCAACAATCATCAACCGATCCATTGCCCTAGAAATTGCGACATTAATGCGATTCGGAGTTCTCAAAAACTTTGGTTTCTTATCGCGACTTGAGCGAGTCACAGAGAGGATAATGACTCTGTTTTCTTTACCTTGATAGCTATCAACGGTATCAATTTTAATAAGGTCCTTGAAGTCATCGCTCCACTCTATCTCTTTGAACTTTTGGCGAATTAGTCTTTTTTGTTCGCCGTACATGCAAATAACACCAATGGCTGCTTCACCTTTTTTCACCACGCCCTTTAGCTCCGCGACAAACTCAGGTTTATTAGCGATATCTTTTAATAAATTGATAATGATATCTGCTTCTGTTCGGTTATATATACTGACGCCACGATCCCTGCGATGGTCAGCCTTGTCACCCAAATGCGATGTATCAACCCAAGACACCACGCTTTGCAGCATTTCAGGAGCAGCACCATAGATATCAGGAACTTTACGCTCACCATTTTGTAGTTCACCCTTATAGAAAGTATCCGAAACGATATTTCCAATAGGTGGTGCCATACGATACTGTGTCAGCAAGGATGCGCCTGCTTGCTGACCGTATGGTGATTCAAACGCTCTCGCGAAATCACTTTGCAAAACAGCGTCGATATCAATGTCTTTGTCGGCCAAACCAAGTTTAAGAGCCAATGCTTTTTTATGTGCATCAGAATACAAAGGAGGTAATTGTTGATGGTCACCGACGAGTAAAACTCTTTTGCCCGATTGCATCGCAATAGCAAGCTCACTCGCTATTGAACGAGCTGCTTCATCGATAATAACCCAATCGTATTGATTATCGGCGATACCTAAATGACGTTGCCCTATACCAACACAAGTACCAGTCACTAATTGTCTAGAACGAGCAAAAAACTCATCATAATTAACACGCTCTGTTTCAAGTACATCTAACATATCGCCTGAGATATTGGCTAGTGCTATAGCTTTTCCTGCTTCGTCAGGCCTAACTGAATATCTCGAACATAAGTACTGAATCACCTTGGTTTTTGCATTCCGAACATCTAAATTTTCATCGTAACTAATGCCATATTTGCTACTTAATGCTTCGCGGATAGTCGCATCTAAATCAACTACATTTGTCTTAATGATGTGCTGCTCATCTTTTTCAAGCCCCCCATCCTTCATCGACTCCAATGATTTATGCAAAGTATCAATCTGCTTAAACAAAGTGAGCTCAGCTTCCACCAAATCAGTCAAAAACTCAGCCTGTAAGCCAAGAGCTTGAGACAACGATGAAACTCGATACTTTGCTTCAGCTCTAAATAACTCTCTTTTTTCTGCAACTATCGCATTTGAGTAAACATCTTTAAGACCTGTTGAAACTGCACCTTCTCGGTTACTAAATCGAACAACATCCAATTCCGTGTCAAGACGAGAACAGTGCTTGCGAATCCTTTCTGCTGCCGTATTAACGGCTTCATGCGATTGACTAACTAGAAGAATATTTTTTACATTCTGCTTTTCTATCAAGTGGTGCACAAATGCCGCAATGAACTCCGTCTTACCTGTCCCAGGGGGACCTTGTAACATTGAAAGAGGCCCGTTACTTAATAGTTGCTGGAATGCTTTCCTCTGTTGCTGATTCAGGCTAATTTTATTGTTATGCTCATCGGTACGATCGTAACGAGCAAAGTCGTCAGATGTCACTGGCTTATCATATTGTACCGTCGGAGAGCTGCAATCTGGATCAAAATACTGAGCCAGGTTACTAACAACACTTTCATGTTCCAAAATGCGCTCTAAAGCTGCCTTACGTTTAACGTAAGAAGCTTTATCTTGCTTTGTACGGAAGAAAACTTGGTCTCCATCCTCTAGATTCCTTGCTTTGAAACCGACGCGATGTAATCTAATCTCATTGAGTGCACTTTGTTTAAGCTTAACTTCACCGAGGCGAACTTCATCCTCGCCTACAATTCTTAAAGCTTCAATAACATCATTTTTATTAAATTGCCCTAGTGCATCAACGTCAGAAGTGTATGGAAGAATTAGTTCGTCATCAGAATCTTTTACTTCGTTTGCCCCCCCAATTACCTCAATATATGGATAGGCTTGGGTTTCAGTCTCCAGAACTGCTTTCCACAATTTATCAGTTGATATTACAAGATGATCTGGAGACGTATTTTTAGCCTCAATGTTTTTAAATACTTGAGCTAGCTGGCTAGTAAGCCCATCAACTTTCTCCTCATCTTCAACTGGTTTAAGTACCGTTTCTACTGTTCTATTAAATGACTCATTGCCCATCAACTTTTTAGTTAATTGGCTTAATTCCATAACAGAACCAGACTTAATCGTGATGGCAAAGTCTAAAACCAGTTGGCATCTTTCAATATCTTTCGGATTAATGGAGTCTCGTGCACGAGGTGGGAAAGAAACAATAAAGCCTTTTTCATTCGTTGTGTAAATGACACGAGCACTACCGCCAAGCCCATAAAATGTAACCATTACATCAGTACTGTTTTGGTTACTTTTCTCGACATGGACATACAATTTTCCGTTATCGGGATAAATTGTAATCATTTCAAAATCTTTGTTGCTGCTAATAGTAACTGGGGCAATAGATACAGATTTCTTAGGTTTTAAAGCTGCTTTAAATCGAACAAGATCTTTGAATCCTGCACTAGGATCGCTCGCCTCAACCTTTAGGGCATCACTGAGTTCTGGTAATTCACTTAAATCGACTCCCCATTCACCACCTAGTAGTTCGAACGACAACCTCATGACTGCAAAATTATCACGCTCAAAAGGTGTACAGTTATCTATATTTTCGGGGCTATAAAGATGATTTTTCGGTTCATCACCATTAGCAGAGAAATCAGGCACATCTATAAACGTTAAGTCAAAACCGTCAACTGTCTTAGTTAGAATAATGTTCTCTGGGTGTAAATCGCCATGATAGAGGCCTAGCCCGTGTAAATGCTCTACAGACTCAACTAACTTATCAATCACCGCCAAACGTTGCTTGCTGCCAATAGATACCTTATTCCAAGTTAACCCTTCAACCTTATCTGTTACCATAAATAGGCTTGAAGACTTAGTGGCAATACCAAACTCTCTAACACATGGCAGGTATGGTGGGTTTATCGATCTGATCTTCTCAAGACGTTGTAAAAAGTGCAGTACTTTATAGCTTAGTGCTGGGTCATCAACTGATGGATTAACATTAAGCCATGCTTTTACCATTAACCCATCTGATACATAAACTTCCTTCTCGTCAGTTTCCACGATAAGGTCATCATCTTCACGATATTGACGGGAGTGACTAATGTTTCTTCTATAGGGCTCAAGTTCACTATCATCAAATTCAAATGTACATGCATCGCTCGGCTCAGCTTCTTTTAACGCATCAAACAGTTCTTCAGCATTATGATAACGCCCCCCAGCAATTGCATTTTCTATGACCAAACCGTACCATTCTGGGCAAGAAGCTAGGTTCTCATCTAGTTTTTCTAAACTAACCGGCGAAATTCGTTCATCATTCAAAATATGCCAACATAAAATGCCAAGTGTTTTTACATCACTTTGAAATGGGGACAGCTCATCATCCGCATTTTTACCCGATATAGATAACTGTGAGCGATAATCACCAACAGTGCCAATGGGTTGATGGTAGGCAGAGATGAAGTTAGATAATGCAATCTCTTTACCAGGAGAAATCCAAAGACTATGGTCTCCTAAATCACGATGAGCAACTTTCATCCTATGCAAGTCTGCAAACTTAGCTACTAGCAACTTAACTAAGTTTGCGCGGTCAACTTCAGAGAAGTTTTTACCAAACTTACCAATGAATTCGTTAAATCGAATATGGTTTGGTGGTAGTTCAAATACTTCGTTAAATTCAGTCGTTACATCATCAGGCTGTACATTGGTTAAAGAACGTAAACAGTGTTTATATAAGTCTAAGTTCTGGTGCTTGATATAGCTGAGCACCTCTCGCTCCCGAGAAACGATGCTATATCGACCTTCAGGTGTCCCGCCTTTCACCCCATCAAAATTTTTAAAATTCCAGACACGCAGTAACGCTTCGTCCTGTTTGGATGATTCTGATTTCGCTAAAAATTCCTTGTACAACTTGGTTGGGTGTTCATCAAATATCAGTGATTCAGCTTTGTAGCCATTTACACTAATTTGTTTAGGTGCGGTTGAGTTGCCTAAGAACAGTTCATCGAAAATAGCGAAATCTTGGTTCAGAACTTGCGCATTTGGATGAGGACGAAACTTATCATTGAATGTTTTTTGATCGGCGTAAGTTAAGAACTCATCTAGGCTAATCGTGTGATGTAATTCTGTATCTGGGAGTTTGCTAAAATCAGCATTGCCTGACATCACAACGAAAAAATGAACAAACGGTGTGAAACCTTTATTGCTAAATCGGTGTTTCTCACGTTTAAGCTTATTGTCCAACAAGAACTTCTTGTTTCGCGTGACACTCACAGGAGAGCGTCCCATCAGCTGATTATTCTTGTACCATTTATCCTGACTACAAGTAATCTCACCATGATTCCAATCTTTCAACTCAATAATGAAAACATTACAATGAGTCACAATGACAAGGTCAAACTCCCCTTCGTAGCCACGATCTGAATCCACAAACCTAAATCCAGCATATCCTTTCCATGGGAACATTGATGAACCACCAATACTGCGCAGTTGATCTTGTAGAGAACCACCACGTGCTGGTTTGCTACTCTTCAATTTCGGTTTGGCAAAAGCAGCTTTAATCATATCAATGGCTTTAATTTCTTGGGCTTGAAGCCCTCCTTCCCAAAGTTCTATTTCCAAGGTTTACCTCGTTATTAACTAACTTTATAAAAATACAGGCATAATATGCACAATCCGACATACCAATCTGAGCACATAATAAAGTATTAGTTAGAATAGGTCAGCCTAAGACAACAGTATTGAGTTAAAATCTTAGATCCAAACCGTTTTGGGACAAAAGTAAGCTTGTGCCATTCAGTTTATCCCGGGAGCCGCAAGTATCTCTGCTTTTTCTATGAGCTGCTATTTACTGTCTGGCCAGAAGTAATGGTATCAATTTGAACTCTACGTAATTGCAAAGCAGCTTAACGAGGACATTCTATTAGCCCTGTTATTCTCAGCTAATAGAATGTTGACTATAGGTAGCACGACAAGAGCCACTAACTGTGGCTCTTGTCGTTCCTGGCATTCGAAAGGGATACAGTAACCCTTTTCCGGCTTGGTTGAAAAATGCTTATGAGTTGCACTACGTACGTTAGGATAAAAGACAGGATGTAGACTAGTAAGCACAAGCGAAAAAGCTCACCGAACACATGTTCAATTTGATGTTAGTCCTCTTTTAGTGCCCTCATATGTCGATTCTAAAGTTAAGTGCAACAATTCCATTCACGCAGACCCAAAACCATCCGTCGAAGTAAGATGAAGGTAAGAAACTAATAACTCCAATCCTCATACGCCAGAGGCAAGCTATTGAGTAAGCGTCTACGTTCGCGCCAATCCTGCAAGTGCTCATCCATCAAGGCTCTGAAACGGTCGTTGTGGTGACGTTCTAATAGATGGGTAAGCTCATGAACTAGAATGAACTCCAAGCACTCTGGCGGCTTTTTAGCGAGCTCAAGGTTCAGCCAGATACGTTTGTTAGTGCTATTACAGCTACCCCACTTAGTTTTCATTTTCTTGATGCCAACGGCATTCGCTTCAACCCCCAGTTTTTCTTGCCACAAGGGTAAAAGCGTAGACAATGAGGCTTTAATTTCGGATCGATAAAATTCATTAAGCAGCTTCAAACGATTGTCTGTAGTGGTTTTGCTCCCGATACCAAGCTCAATACGATTACCTTTTACCTTGACGAAGTGTTTACATGGTGTTTCTACAATTCTGAGCAAATAACGTTGTCCCCAAAGATAGTGGCTCTCACCACTAACCATTTCTCTAACAGATTGACGGCGCTGGCTAGCAAAATCAGCTTGCTGCTGTTTTATCCATGAAAGCTTATTGATTACCGCTAGGCGGATTGCTTGTTCACTCGTTGCCACAGGCACAGACAAACGCACTGCGCCATTAGGCGGCAATACACTTAAGTGAATATTGTTTATCGCTTTACGATTAACGGTGAGCTCAATACCAGCAATGGTTACTTCATAACTATCGGTCGTCGCCATTAATGGTATTCTCTTTGCGCTTTGATGATATCCATCATACGGTCCAACTGTTCATCAATAGCATCGTCATCGTCCATCTCAAAATCATTAGTCGCTTCAAGGATCGCGTTTTCGATTTTGCGCTCTTTGAACGTATCGCCAAGCCAATCAGCTTCTTTATTCAACCGAACAGCTGTATCGACTTGTGTAGTGAGCACCTCATCATTACCAAAGTTGTCATATAGCGCTTGCTTTGCAAGAGTATCAACGGAATCTGGATAATTATGAGCAGCGTTACTTGTCGGGTTGACAACTTTCTTGGCTAATTCTCGTATTTGCTCTAAATACTCTTGGTAGCTGATGACTTGCTCTCGCCTCTGCTTAATTAACTCATCAAGCAGTGTCGCCATACTTTCAAAGTATTTGGGGTTTACTGGATTTTCATCGACAATTGTTTTACGAACGTTATTCTCAATTGCTTCAGCCATGGCTTCTTCGTTTTTACGAATGTCTTCAGGCAATGATTGCAACCCTTTGCTATCGTTGTTTACCACCAAATCAATTAAGCCAAACTCTTCAAAGTCCATCAGGGTTTCACTGTCATCAGCACGAATATACATGTCGAGTAATTGACGCATCGCTGGCTCAAAACGCTTCATTTCAAGTAAGTCACCGCTACTCAGCTTCACTTCATCTCTTACTTTTTCAAAATAGGCGACTTCTTGCTTGATACTCTGCGCTTCCTCTGCGGTATAGCCCGCTTGCTCCATTTCGTTGGCTAAATTGGTATAGGAACGGATAAGCTTAGCGACCGCTTGATAAAGGGTGAGTCGCAGCGCTTCTTTTTCACTCCGCTCATCTTCATTGGTTGATTCCGCGCCCGATTCACCAACAAAATAGTGCATAAAAGCTTGAGTGTCCCTAGGGGCTTTTACTGGCTCACAGAGAGCTCTCGCCACTTCTAGTGCATTGTCTAAGTCAGTTCTCGCCTCTTTCAATCTATCTTTTAGAAGTCCCGCTACATCTTCATCATCGTAGCCGTCAAAAGCCTCGGCAGTATAGTCTTTAATTGCTTTATCTAGAGAACGGAAGAGATCTTTATAATCAACAATATAGCCATACTCTTTATCGTCCCCATCTAACCTGTTTACACGACAGATTGCCTGAAATAAGTTGTGGTCGGCCATTTTTTTATCGATGTAAAGATAGGTAGCCGAAGGTGCGTCAAATCCTGTTAATAGTTTATCAACGACGATCAACAAACGCATTTGACCAGGCTCTTTGATAAAACGCTCTTTCACTTTCAGCTCAAACTCTTCGACACGCTTAGCTGCTTCTTCTTCACTTTGCTCAAAGTAATCTGCAAGCATTTTGCGGTAGGTTTCATATTTAAACAGCTTTTCTGTTTGGCCAGCGCCAGACTCTTCGCCTTTAATCGAACTTGCGGCTGGTTGGTAACTGGTGACAATCGCGCATTTACCCGCAAGGTCAGTCTTGCTAAATAAATCGTACACCACACAGGCTTGGTGAACACTGGCACACACCAACATAGCATTGCCTCGACCAGAGACCAGTGCAGGCTTTCGCTTCATATCAAGCCAAATATCCATCACGATTCGCTCAAGCCTCGACTTACTCGAAAGAACCTTTTGCATCGTGCCCCATTTTTCTTTGAGTTGTATTTTAGCTAGGTTCGAGAGTCCCTGAGTATTAGCATCAAACCAAGTATCCACCCCTTTACTGGATGTTAAATGCTGATCGATATCCCGAGCTTCATAGCGCAAGTCAAGCACCACGCCGTCACTCACCGCCTCATCGAATTTATAGGTATGAATATAAGGTCCAAATACCTCTAAAGACTTTTTCTTGTCCTTTTTCATGAGTGGCGTACCTGTAAAACCAATAAACATGGCCTCAGGTAATATTGCTTTCATCGCCTCATGCAGCTTTCCAGACTGGGTTCTATGACACTCATCAACCAGTACAAACAAGCTCCCCTTCGCACTAAAATCGTCTGGCAGAGCCCCTTTCAAGTCCTTAAGAAATTCATCGGTTGTGTCGTTTTTTTCACTTTCAGTTGGCTCTTCACCATTTCGGCCAAACTTGTGTACGAGTGAACACATCAACCAAGGGTTTGGCTCATTAAGTGTAGCGACAAGGTCGCTTCCGCTTTTTGTGCGATAGATATCCTCATCCACACCGGTAAATACTTTTTCAATCTGTTCATCGAGCTCTGTTCTGTCGGTGATGACGAGTACCCTAGAATCCGTGACATTCTCTCGAATCCACTTGGCTAACCAAACCATCGTCAAGCTCTTACCCGAGCCTTGAGTATGCCAAATAATGCCGCCCTGTCTTGAGGTGATGTGCTTCTTAGCCGCTTGGATGCCAAAGAACTGATTATGACGGCAGGTTTTCTTAATGCCTGCATCGAACACGATAAAGTCATGCAGTAGTTGTAAGAAGCGTTTTTTCTCACATAGCTGCGCGGTATGTTCATCAAGTAATGTTTCAGTCTTAACCGTTGCATTAGGGAGTTGATGAGCGCTTGGCTGCTCTTTCCACTCTAGGTAGTATTTTTCAGATGTTTCAATGGTGCCATAGCGCAGCCCTTGGGTGTCATTACCCGCCATCACTAGCTGCATGGTGGTAAAGAAGTTGCGAATAAAGTCTTTTTTCTGGTTATCGAGATTCTGGCGAATACCTTCACTCACAGATACCGATGAGCGCTTTAGCTCAATGACACCTAGCGCAATACCATTCACATAGATAACGATATCAGGGCGTTTTTTCTTCTCCCCCTGAATAGTCACTTCTTCTGCAATAGCAAAGTGGTTTGCTTCTGGATTCTCCCAATCAATTAGCCACACGTTTTGGTTTTGCTGACCTGTGCCTTCTTTTTCTTTCACTCCATAACGAAGTAAGCGGTAAACCTCTTTATTGGCATCATAAAGCTTTTTGCCTTCACCCAGAGCAGCGGCAACATCGAGCTTTCTTAGTGTGCGTTTGATAAGTGCGTCAGATATCCCACGTTTTGTCAGCCAATCGGTTAGCAGAGCGGTCTCGATATTTCGGTTACCCTCTCGGTATTCCCAATCGCCCAAATAATCATAATCTAGCTGATCTACAAAGAATCTTCTGAGGCGAGTTTGTGTCACACGCTCTTTTTGTCCAACTTTGCTCATATGTTAATCCCAGCCTTAGAATCTTTTTTTAATATTTCAATCATTTTTTGCTCATGTTCGAGGATTTGCTTCTCGCCCCATTCCCCGCTGTTGTTTAGGTGCAGGATCATTTCGTACAGTTTTAAGGTATCGATGTTTTTATCATTAATGGCTGCTTTAAAATGATCTCGCTTTGCCGAAGGTTGTACATTACTTAACTTTGAGTTTTTACTGTGGCTGATAAGGCATAAGTTACCAAAACGGTGTAGTTCACTATTATCGAGTTTTTTATGGCCATCCAATGGATGCTGTGGATAAAAATGCTCGACTGAGCTTCGGAAGCTAAACTCAAACTGGTTAATAACAGCGTCGGCACCGTTTTCCATTCCATTACACCAAAGCAGGTAATCGAGGTAGTTAAAGACTAAGTTATTCTCAATCTCGCCATACCTGAGTAAATCCATTACCGACTGATCATCCGTGTCTAAGGTACGATAACCCGCACCTTGGTAAATCATGGCGAAATACTCTGATCCTTCTGGCTGTAAAAAACGGCCAAAGACAAATTGGCGAGCTAGATGTTCAAGCTTTTCAAGGTAAACAGCAGGGCTTATTTCATCCAGATAGTACAACTGATACAGCGCACCATTGAGCCAATGTTTATAGACTAGCGTTGGCGTAGAAACGTGAAGTGCGCTCAATAGCATTAGAATACGTCGGTTAATTCCCTCGAAGCCATCTTCGCTGCCATGATTCGCATTACTGTCAAAAGTGTTAATGTAGCTTTGACTCTTATCGTTGTAAAAATGCAACCGCTTGAGACTCCACTTATCTTCACCCTGAGCAAATTCACGCTTGATAATGTATTGGTCAAATAAGTATTTAGACTTCAGCAAGGCAAATACAAAGGCTTTTACTGCTTCAATTCTCGCTTCATTGTCCAACAGGTCTTTTTTAAGTAGATACTGTTCAAACTGCTCAAGTAACCGTTTGTCATCCAAGGCCACATCTTGCTTGGTGGATACTCTCAGTACGTGCAGTAAGAAGTTCGAGAAATTAATCACACTGTTAAAGCGCTCTGGTGTAAGCTCTGCGTCACCGCTTCTTTTTGCTGAAGGTGGATTAGCCAGCATGTCACATAAACGGAGAGAAACGTCTACACTCATGGTGTTGTCGGTTTTTCCTTGACGATTAGCGATCACACTCAGCACATCATCAAAGCTTTGTGGAGTAAACTTGCCCCAATCGTTGGTGCCGAAAAGCTGATGTCGCTCGGCCTTGCTAAAGCCGTATTGAATGTAGCGCTCCATATTGGCGGTTGCATCCCACACCTTCGCCAGAACATCAATACTCTGTTCGCGCTCATTTTTATCTTCAATGTCGTTCAATACTGACATCAAACGAGCTTTAACTACCTCATGCTTTTCAAGCTGCTCACCACGGTTATTCATCACCTCAAAGTAGTGATTAAGATCGGTGTCTTTTGGCACAGAAACACGAGCAATTTCCACTTGATTAAAAAGGTAGGCGCAGAAATCACCCAGTCTATTACCTAGAGCCAATAAGCCTTTTTCAAGAAGATGATACCCCTCAACAACATCAAGGTTGAACTCATCATTTTTCAAATGTTCTAGTGCAACACCTTGCTTCAAAGCAGAAAACGTATCTGACGACTTTTGGCGGCTCTCAAAATCAAGATTCGGTACACCATACCAGCTCATATCAATGGATTGTGGCGCAGAGCGTTTACTTTCTATTGAAATATTGCCCTCAGCAATACGCTTGAGCGCAAAAGCGAGCAAGGTCAGTGTAGTGAAACGCTGTTGACCATCTATTACTTCAAACTGGCCGTCAGGACGCTCAAAGACCACCAAAGTACCAATATAATAGGGTTGGTTCGGCTTGTGCTGCTGGTAATCCTGCACATCTTGAATCAGTTGGTTGATTTCCCCTTCGCCCCAGGCGTAGTTGCGCTGATACATGGGCACGAGGTAGCGGCTGGAATCGGCTAGCAGCTCTTTGACTCTAAAGCTGTGTATTCCATCATGTGTTTTTACGCCAAGACCGCTACTCATAATACTTCATCTCCTGAAACAGCCTCTCAATCTCTGCCAGCTTGGTGCCTTTAACCTCACTTTGTTTAATGGTTGGTAGTGGCCAATTTAAAACATCACTTGGCTGTATCGCTTGCTTAATGCGTTCGAAAACATTGTGCTTTAAAGCATGATTATCCATCGTTACCAACTGCACTACCTGCATTTTCAAGCGGCAGCGATAAGCCCAAACAAACAATTTTTCAATCGCTTGAGATAACTGATTTGGTCCAAACTTATCCAAATAGAAGATCACCCCGCAATCAAACAAGGTGCGAATGTAACCATCACCGGTACGAGAGCGTGACGAGTAACTATTTAGGGTTCGCAAAATCCGACTCGCTAATGGCTCTAATTCATGCCCTAATATAGTAATAGGCCTGTGCTCATCGCCTTTGTGTTCGCTGTCGATAATCGTGCTAATGGTCCGTTGATAGTGGCTGGTCATTTCAAAAAAGCGGCGACCATTGATGATCATTTGGTCAAGGTGAAATGGAAAGCTCATCGTTTGATGATCGATCTTTCTTTGGTATTGGCTGTTGTAGTCATCTACAAAATGGTGGGATATTCTTAGCGGCTCTACATACGGATACAACCCAACCTGCTCAAGGTTTACGCCTTTAAACAGCCCTACCTGTGACTTACCAAAATACTGGGCAGGTTTTCCCTGCGCCCAGTTACGAATGCGAAATAGGTAATTGGCGAACAGGTTCGCAAGTTGCGTGCTTTGTAAGCTTTCCCAGTGACTTACCGACTTGGCTTTTAACTCGTTTTCTGCACTAGAGAACTCACGCAAATGGAACGCTTTTAATAGATCGTGAGGGTCGAGATCACGCCCTCTGGCGTTTTGTGAATCAAAAAACTGAAACGCCTCTGATACATCATCCAATACAAACGTAACTACTTCACAACGGTTGAGCAAAAAGTCAATATCCGCTTCGGTGAAGTCACTGCGGCTGACGGCTCTTCTGGCCGCCATATAGTTTTGATGCAGATTATGGTGCGAAATATCACTGCTGAAACGTTGTGCTTCCAAAAAGCAAGTAAGTGGTGCTTTAAGCTTTTGTAGACACTCCCGCAAATCTTGCCGTTTTATTGCCTGATTTTCACTTGAGCTTTGCAGGCGCTCTTCAATTAACGCCTGTACAAGTAACACCAAGGTGAGTGTTCGCTGCTGACCATCCACAATATCAAGCTGCTCGAGTTTCTCTTGATCATTGCCACCATCGTAGTGACGGTGAAATACCACCGCCCCTAAACGATAGGCCGACTTATCACGATACACTTTTAAGTCATTTAATAAATCGGCAAGATTGGCTTGCGTCCATTTGTAAGGGCGCTGGTACTGAGGAATAACCACATTTTCCAACGCCAATAACTCACCGACTTTCGTCACCCGTTTATCAAGTAAGTGCGGCACGCTTTTGGACACAACAACCGTCATACTAGCTATCCTTCTTGAATGGCAGGCGAGTTCTACCTGTTAACAGCTCTTGCATCATGCCCTGTTTGATTTGGCGGTTCTTCGCCAAACGCTGTTCAAGGGTTTGGATTTCGCAGTCCATATCCGAGAGGATGGCGGCGATAGCGGTTTGTTCTTCAACACCAGGTGAGGAAAATTCAAAATTAACAAAATCTTTCTGATACAAATGAGTAATCGTAGAACCAGCTGTAATTCCTTTCATAAAACTTTTGAAAACAGACGACGTTAGAACGTAGAAAAGATACTTCGGGTGAAAACTTTGTAGTTTTGGACGTATTACAAATACACCACTATTCAACGTTGCAGGTAGTGGCAGGTCATTTATAAAGCCAACTTTCCCAATAGTCCCATCCTTGGTAATCAAAACATCATTTGTTTTTAATTGAATATTTGCATCTTGTTTATATCTCCAATCGCTAACAAAACAGCAGCTATCCCAATTTACATTACCTGCATCAAAATCGGTTCCTGTTACTAGAAATTTTGACCCCGTGTACAAGTACTCTTTTGTAGTTAAAGCCTGCCAACCAATTCGAGCTTTCAATATTGCATTATCACCAATATTTACTTTACCCCAATCCTCAGGAATCTCTCCTAGTTCACTGGGTTTTGTGCCTTTTGGCTGGCCTTTCTTTTCGCCTTCGGTGTAAGTGGCGAATTGCGGCAAACGAGTTTTACCTGTAAGCAGTTGCTGCATGGTAGCGGTTTTAATCGCTTGTTTTTTCGCGATAAGGTTTTCCAACTCCGTTAATAGCGCATCGACATCGGATAAGGCGTTGGCGATGACGGTTTGTTCACGCTTCGGAGGAATTGGAAGTTTTAATTGTAATAAATCTCTAGTGTATATAGCTGCAACACTTGTCGTGCCTGTTGCAATGCCAGCCAAACCAGTGACAAACGTTTTGGTGTTCATGGCTGCATTCATATATGAGTTGCTCGACACCAATTTTTCATCGAACACGAAGCGCATTAGGTTTGAATTAAAGTACGCTTCTGGTAATTCATTTTTCCATATGGCGACTTTTCCAACTAACTCCAAAGTATTTCTAGTATTAAATAAGACATCATTAAGCTCTAAGCGGTCTCTAACACTCACGTTACCTTTAACAAACTCAAGCTTATCTAGCTTTATTTTCCCCCGACCTAAATTGCCCATTTTAATTAATGGGTAATTTGACTCAGTTTCTGAGTTAGCATAATTACCTCCCAATTGTGTTGACGTGATTAATTTATCTAAAGGATAAATATCCCAATCTTCAGGAATAACCCCCACTTCAGTCTGTTTGTATCCTTCAATATTCCCCCGCTTTAAAGCACTCATAGCGACCACTCCAAGCCCATGGCTTTTAAGTGCTTTGCCACTTTATCACTAAGTTCGTCAACCGATTTAGACATTGCTGGCATTGGTGTACTGTATCGCTCTTCTAATTGCTTGACACGGTTAGCCATTTGCTGGGTAACACGCTCAATTTCAGCTGTGATATTGACTTGTAATGTCGCTAACCATTTGTCATCCACTATCAGCGCTTTTACTTCATCAATCGTTAATTCAGGGTATTTGTTGAATACTAATAAATCCAACGCCTCTTGTGCTTCTTTAACCGCTTTCTTAGCGGAAGCTTCAGCATTGAATAGCTTGGTTACTTGTTTAAGCGCTTTTAGCTCTTCAGTATCGGTTGCGAGTTTGGTGCGGGCTGCAATACTAGCTTTGGTGATTTTGTCCTTATCGTTGATGGCTTCAACCAATAAGCCATCTTCACCACCATTCTCCTCAAGATAGTTTTCAAGGGTTTGAGTGGCTTCATCTTGTGTTGTTTGCAGCGCATCCACTGAGGTTTGCTTGTCAGCAAAGTAGCGAGCAACAATTAAACTCAGTGGAATAAGCTCGGCTTTGTACTTTTTCTTAGCAATCACTAAGTCTGGTGTTTCTTTGAGCTTTTCTCCTTTTTTAGCCACAAGCTCGCGTATCGTATTGCCGGCTTGCCAATCATCTTGCATTAACACATACACGTCGTCTTGCATGGTCTCTGCCCAGTAATCCATTAAGATTTGGTAGATGTCGTATTTGCTTAGCAGATCGCTATTGGCATAACCGTTTAATAATTGCTCTGAAATATCGAAGATCAGCTCTTTAGGGCTATCACCTTGTTTGATTTCTTTAAGCTGAGCCTGTTTAACCCAAGCATCAAATGGTTTTAAGCTACGCTGCGCAAAGTCTTTAAACTCTTGGTGCACCAGAATGCGGCCTTTCACTTCACTTGCGATGACTAATGCGTTGCTATAGCCTTCACGAGCAGGTTTAAATAATGTTGCTCGAATATTTGGGAATACCTTCCAGTAACGCGCTAATGCGTCAAGATCGCGATTTGGTATGCCACCTTGCAGGTGCGCACTTAAATCGTGTAAATCTTCTGGCTCTGATGAGTCGATATAGCGTGGAATATTTAGGTTGTAATCGTTAGCTGCGATTTCATCAATAGGCACTAAGCGACTGAAACGTTGAAGTTCTTGGCCTTTGGTAAACACATCGACAATTTTATGAATGTCTTGGCTGCGCAAACGGTTTTTATTGCCATCTTTAATAAAGCCTTTGCTGGCATCCACCATAAAGATTGAACGGCCAGTGATGGTAGGCAGGGATTCATCCCCTTCTTTAAAGCCTGCAACCGCTTTTTGTGCATGCTCTTTATCAATAACGATAATACAAGCAGGAATACCTGTGCCGTAGAACAAGTTTGCAGGTAAACCTATGATACCTTTAATGTAACCTTGCTTAATTAGGTTCTCACGGATTGTAGCTTCTGCATTACCACGGAATAACACACCGTGAGGCAAGATAACCGCACCTTTACCAGTGCTTTTTAAGCTTTTTAGTATGTGTAGTAAGAAAGTGTAGTCACCATTTTTTTCAGGTGGAATACCCCAGGTAAAGCGATCGTATACATCGTTCTCTGGGTTCAAGCCACTGGTCCAGTTTTTATTAGAAAATGGCGGGTTAGCGACACAAAAATCAAAAGCTTTCAGTTGATTAGGCCCATCTTTCCACTCTGGCTCAGACAGGGTGTTGCCTTTAAACACTTTTGCGGTGGCGTTGTCATGCAAAATCATGTTCATGCGAGCCAATGCACTGGTGGCGTTATCCATCTCTTGACCGTAGATAGACAATCCGCGTGGGGCTTCATCACTGGCTTTTAATAGCAAAGAACCTGAGCCACATGTCGGGTCATAAACCGATGCCTCAAGTGGGGTGTCTTTGGTGATACCCACGACTTTAGCAAGAATGCTAGACACTTCTGATGGCGTATAGAACTGGCCTTTGGACTTACCAGATTCGGTAGCAAAATGGCGCATAAGGTATTCGTATGCGTCACCCAGCAAGTCATCACCATCGGCGCGGTTGGCAGAGAGATCTAACCCTTGAAAGATACCGACTAACTTGGTTAGGCGATCGATCATGTCTTTGCCTTTGCCTAATTTGTCCTCGTCGTTAAAGTCGGCAACGTCAATCACGCCTTTAAGATCATTAGCTTCAGCAAGCGCTGCGATGATTTTATTTATTTTATCGCCAATCTCTTTATCGCCTTTGGCCTCAACCATATCGTCGTAGCTAGCACCCTCTGGCACTTTGATCATGCCACGACGCACGCCTTTGTATTTATCAGAGACATATTTCATGAACAGCATGGTCAGCACGTAGTCTTTGTATTGGCTAGCATCCATACCGCCACGCAGTTCGTCACAGCTAGCCCAAAGGGATGAATAGAGTTCTGTTTTTTTAATGGCCATGTTGGTAAACCTTTATAATAATTGGGCGGTTATAATTTGTTGGTATCTAAGCCTGCGGCTTTTAGGCGTGTGGTGAGGTTTCTCATCTTGCTGAATTCTGTTCCATAACTGGGTCTTAGCCCCAACTCTTCACAAAATTCTCTCGCTGTAATATTGACCAACTCATCAGCGTACTTAATCGACTGTAAGTGAAGTTCAGCCATAAACCCGTTCCGTGGAGCTGAGGCAAGTGCTTGTTTGATGTTTTCTCTAATCACTTTGTTCACAATACCCTCAATAAGTTATGTAACGTCGAACTCAGGATTCTAGCAAAATTAGCTAAAATAGCTAACCAATCGTCGCAGAAGTGAGGCTTGTGAATAATTATGTTGAATCACAGCGGGGAATAAGTGCGGGTGAACTAATACAGAGGCAAAAATACGTTAGCTGAGCTCAAGTTATCATGGTGATCACCGAGCGACTCTGTTGGTATCGCAACTACCAAGCGACTTTTTTGAGTTCAACTATCGAGGGGAACTGACCGTAGTCTATCACTAAGAAGTTTCTTTACTTTCCTGTACTCCATCATCGTCATTGGATAATGTTAAACATATTTCCTCAAACTGGTTTAACGTTATGTGATCAACAGCACCACATTCATACAAATCATTTATTGTCTCATGTATCACATACAAGATATCATTCATTTCATGCTCACTTTAGGGCAAAAAACTTTGTTATAACAGTTTATTATGAACAAAACTAATAAGAATAGAATACTCATCACCCCGTTTAAAAGAACAGGTTTCCTAGGCTAAAGTTATTAAATTGAAGAATCACTTCACCAAGTAGTTTCATTTATTTCTGAAGATAAACCAAGCTTTGTAGCATAATTCAGTTTAGAAACAGAGCCGTCCCGTTTCGTGTGCTACTTCGGTAAGCTTCCCCTACCCGTACATTTAGTTTCTTAAGCTAAATCATTTTCCTAGCAACTGTTTAACTCGACATATTGAGTTTTTCAATTACATGGAAGAAAAAGCCGAGATCACTCTCTGCTTAAATGCCCCAAGTCGAAGCTCATCAAACGTCCCTAGTGCTCCATAGAGACTATTTGAGCTGTGTGTACTGCTTTCCCAAGATACTGTTGTTCTCCCATTGTTTGGGGACTCGAGCGGAAGCGCGACACTTAAGCTATTTCCTCGATCAGAGAACTCTGTTTCGATAGGTTTCCCCATACTTACATAGAGACGAGACTCAGGAATATCCTGTTCAATCCTTTCAGAAAACTCAATGAGACTTTGTTCAGCAAAAGTGAATAACCACGCTTGTTGATTTATTGTATTGTTCACACGAAGTATTCGTCCGAGCACCTGCCTGAAATACAATTCCGTTTTGATCGAACTCATATGGCAACATACTTGAAGGCGCGGAATATCAGTACCCTCACTGATCATACCTACACTAACAATCCATTGTGCGTCACTTTGTCGATAACGCTCTATTTCTGCCAGCGGCTCTTCATGTCGATAAGTGACGATAGAAACGGTTTGCCCAAACTTTTGAGATAGTACCTCTTTGATTGTTTGCGCATGTTGAACCGACGCTGCAACAATCAGCCCACCGGCATTGGGAGACCTGATACGTACTTTTTCTAACCGCTCACATCCTAAACCGAGTAGATATTCCATCGCCTCTTGGTTGTGAATAACACTCTGGTAGGATGCTTTTGTCTGTTTAAGCATCTCTAATATTGATGAAAAGGATTCGACTTTTTCGCTACTACTAACAGACAAGTGTTCATTATCAACCAAGACGATTTTAGGCGTTCTACAAACACCATCAGCTATAGCTTGTTTAAGAGTGTATTGGTAATCCACACGAAGCTGTCCGTCTGGGTCGCTGTACTCACCCATGGCAATGGGTAAAGAGTCTGAACGCCACGGTGTACCTGAAAGTGCGAGGGTAAAAGTAGCAAGCCCTTGAATCTTTGTGAGAACTTGCTGCCCCCAAATGTTCGCATTTTCAACCTCAGAGCCAGAGCAATGGTGTATTTCATCAAAGACAACAAAGACCCTGTGATTCCGCAATGTTTGCCAAAACTCATCATTGAGGAACTGGATAGATTGGTATGTTAAAGATTGCCCTATAGCTCCCATACCACCATTAAATGTGCAATTAAGTATAGATGAGAAGGTTCTTTTTATACCATCAGAAACCGTCAATGATGGCGAGAAGCACAATACAAGATCTACCATGTCACTTTGTAGCAGTCTTGAAGCAATATTAGCGGCAAGTACTGTCTTACCTGCTCCAGGTGTAGCTTGGCAAAAGAAATAGGAGCCGTTAGATTGATATTTTTCCAACGCTCTGTCAGAGCATTCACTTTGCCATCCCCTTAACACGGTTTATCTTCCTCATAGAGAGTATTAAGAACCTTTGTTAAAACATTCACTTTACCGAGTAATAAAGCGGCGCGATCTTTAGCTTCCTGATGCAAAGGGGCCAGTTTATTTTTTAGCTCCGGAAATCTGGATACAATCGACTGATACTCGTCAACCTCCCCAAGCACGATCTCAAGCTCACCCTTATATTCATTGCGTTCACTGTTTAAAATGGAATAGTTTTGAACAGGTACTTGAGGTTTTAGATCTGCTTGATTATTCGCGGTTACATTGTCATACAACGCTTTGAATTGATCTGCTTGAAAGTAACGTTTTTTCCGGCCAGAGCCCTCACTTCGCAGCCAACTTTTCTTTTCAAAGTGAAAAATTGCTCGGTACACCTTTTTGCGAGCTTCGGCAGAATTGGAGCCCATATTCTCAAGTGATAGCCACAAATCTCTCGCTTCTAGCACGGTGAATCCATCTAACCCATTTTCTATCAACAACTTGTGCATGACCACACTAATTCTTCGAGCCCGTTTCATTCCCAAAATCATACCAACTAAAAACTAAGTATTGCTTAGTATACAGAAATCCATAAAACTAAGAAAATCTTAGTTAACTTGAGACCTGAGAAATGAAATCTAAGTGTCATTTAAAAACCCAATCCCCGAGCGACTCAAACAAGCTCGAAAAAAAGCAAAACTCTCTCAAAAAGCCTTGGGAGAAAGCATAGGTATGGATGCTAGTTCAGCAAGCCCTCGAATGAATCAATACGAGAAAGGCAAGCACGCCCCAGATGTTCAAACCTTAAAGCTAATCGCTGATGAACTAGGTGTCCCACTCAATTATTTTTTCTGTGAAGATGAAAGCTCTGCTGAACTAGCATGCATTATTTCTCAAATGACTGAGAGCGAAAGAAAGAAACTCATCTTGGCACTGAGTCAAAGTAGAGGTTGATAGTAAAAGAATTTATTATCAATAATACATGTGTTGTTCATAGTGGAACGGTGTGGTGGTCGGAAATTCAAAAGCTCTGAGTCTAGGTATACTTATTAAAGCCTTAGCGGTCGGTTATGTGAGATAAGTGTATTTACAGCCAAGAAAGGACCATACTTTAATCCATATTGATGGGATTAAGAGGCTAGTCCTCTTTACTCTCATTGGCTATGGCGTTTTCAACATCTTTCTTAAATGCCGAAAGTAGATATTTAACGCTCTGCATCGCTTGTACGACTGTGAGTTCATTCCTTTCCATCTGCGACTCTATATCTTCGATTCTACGCTCTACACTCTCTACAGTTGTTTTTAGAGAAGCTGCACCATAAACCTTTGCATAACCATGAAGTTGCTCCCAAGCTAGATCCAGATAAATGTCTAGAGAGCTAATAAGGGTGTGGCCTGAGAATTGCTGTAACTCCTTCTTGAACTGCATGGTATGGAGAACATTTTTCCTAAAATCGTCTTTACTGTTGATCTCTTTTGACACCAAAATTCGATCTATCATCCAATTTGTAAATCGAGCATGTCGCCACAGGTGGGGGGACACTCGTCCTGTAATTGCTAACTCGTCAGCCCATTGTTTGATGTACTTAGTCCAAGATTTAGCACTAAATGGTTGACCATTATTTAAACTAATAAATAGATAATCATGCTTAACCATAAACTTCTTCATAACGCGTCTTCTAACGTCTATATAACTGATTATTTGCTCTAAAAATGTATGATCGACAGGTAGATAACGAACATTATCTTCTTCATTTCGTTTTTTACTAGTTTTGACTCTAAGTGTTCCTGTTCGTCGCGCATCAATATAATCACTATATCTAAGAGTATGGAGCTCTTCGACACGGGCACCAAGCATTTCCATTGATACATAGATCGCTTTATCACGTTTTCGTTTATCGTACTTCTCCCTTTTCGCCAGCCTTTTCAGTTTGGTATCTTTGATATAAGAAACATCTTTCTTTTGGCTATTGATGTATTTCCATATTTTGAGAGCATCCTCCTGACTGACAGGGTGACGACTCTTTATCGCTCCCTTTCTTGGGAATGATGGATGCGTGAAAGTTGTAACTTCTTTTTTATCTTTCCTGCCCTCGATAAAGATAGATCGCCTCTTCTCAATAACAAATATAGCACTAGTTTCATCATGACCAATAAAGTGAGTCAAGTCTTGAAATGTCTGGACAAACTGAAGGAATTTGACGCAAATTTCACCGATCTTCGCAACCTCCGTCGATGACCGTTTAGGTTCGCCATTAGGTTTTACTTCTAATGTAAGATTCTGTATAAAAAGAGTAAACGAACTATCTGTAAGTTGGCTAAAGCGACTCAACGTAGGTTGACTATCTATAAAGCGAATTAAGTGCACAAGCTTATCCGCATACGTCCTAATCGTTGTTGCTTTAAGATTTTTTTGCACTGCTAAGTGGTGCATGTAGGCATTAGCTTCCATACAAGGTTTGTAGTTGGAATAACTAAGAAAAGGGACATCAATTGGTTTTCGCTTCTTTGCAATACTTGGAACACCCAAATGCGTCCAAAATTCAACCCCCCTTAATGTATTGGTAATCATATATTACCTTCAAAATACAGATCGCAAACATTCTGAATCTGATGGTTAGCAGTAAGATAAACCTCCCAACGTTGTTCTTCTGTCCCTTTGTATATAGCGAGGGTCTTCATTTTTGATCGAGATTCACGCAGTAACGCAGTAAGTAACATGTTCTCTCTTTGTAGTGCTTCAATCTCTTTCTTTTGATCCAAGATACGTTTTTTTTGACCAGCATGGGTGTTCAAACTACCCTTGCGTGACTTATTTTCCTTAATCTCGAACTCAAGAGCATTCACTGCATTTTTTCGTAGCTGATCAATTGCATCAAAGCCTCCACCGAAAACCTCGTCCGCGTTAGATTTAAAGGTGTTTAAAGCGCATGGCTCAATATTTCGCTCCAGAGATTCAAGCTTAGCGAGTCCTCCTTGAGATTTTAATTGTTTTAGTAGCTCCTTATCTTCTTTGAATAATTTAGGTGAGCCAATAATTTCATTTAGGTAATCTCTTGTTTTCCATATTTTATTCTGATTTATTTCCTTATTCATCATTCATTCTCCAACTCATTAACTTTTAAAATAAGGTTGAAGCTTTTGACTTCCTCTCCATTCTCATTCTCAACTGTAAAAAACTCTGGATACAACGCTATGGAGCCATCTTCTAGTAACGTTAACACTTCATTTTCTAAATCTTGTTCCGCTTGAAGCTTTTTTATATGCGGAACAGTCTGATATTCATTTCCATCTTCAAAATCCCAAACTGCTTCATCCAACGTTTTAACATGCAGCATTCTAGAGGCATCGTTTGTCAATCTCTTAGCAATGGTTTTTCGAAGTTTCTCAACTTCATTAAGGTCATCGATCATTGATTTTCTACCGATTACACTTTGAACAATGGTGCTTGCTTTTGCACTATTAAGCACTGCGCCTGATTCAGACTCAGTAATATAATTATGTAAGTGTTCTAGATCTGAGTGAGCAAGCATCCAGCGAAGCGCTTCCATATTTTCATAACCTTTTGACCAGAAAAATACTAAAGCAAAGAAGCGTCTTAATTGGTGCTGCCTCACATAATGACGACGGTATTTACCATTACCTATCTCAACGATTTCTGTCTCAAAATAATCGCATAGCGCATCAAACGCTGCATTGAATCCATCAGAATTACGCTTGCCCATTTTAAATGTTTGCGTATCAATATAATTAAACAGACATAGTTCGCCTTTTTTATCCAAACTTGATTCAATAGCTTGTTGATTAAACTGCTCCAACTGCCAAACAAAGCGAGCAATAGATAACGGGATTGGCCTGACTTCCGTTAAGTTCTTACCTTTAATCCCTGTCTTTTTGACTTTAAACCGCAAAGACCAGCCCTCACTATCGTCAATGTAAGGGTTACTATCGGTTAAGCTCTTGCCGTTCTCGTCAATATAAACAAGGTTTCCATACGGTTTCATACTTACAAGTTCATCAACTCGCCTTGCCATAATAGCACCAACAAGTAGCTGAACTGCACCTTGTAAAATATTGAAAAGTTCAAGCATCGATTCGTTGTTTCGGATTCGTGTATGACGACTCTTATCACTCGAAGATATAGCGTCGAACTGCTTGACACCTAGTTTCTTAAAACATGAGTGAACTAAATCAATGGCTTCAAATTTAAGCCAATGGCCAAGCTCACTAGTTGGCATATTCCAATGGAGTGATTCGTCAAATGCCATTGACCGAGAATTAGGTCGCTGAGGATTGGTGTCTTGTCCTGATAATTTTGAATTCGCTTCTACCAATAAATCCAACATGTTAGCCCAAAAGTTAATTCCTTTTTCTTTTGGCGATGGGCAAAATTGTTTTAGAAGCTCATAGCTATCCCTAAATAAGTCGAAAACAAATTCAGGAGGTAATGTTTTAGTACGCCCTTGCTTACGAAGTGTGGCAAGTTTTTGAATAGTAGCAACAGATATATCGCTTGTTACAGGTCTAAATTCACAAACACCGATTTTGTCAACATTAGTATTAATCATTTTAATAACATTTAGCCAGTAGCCAAGACTATCTGGCGAGCTTCCATTACCCCTTTCTTTATTTGCTATTGCTTTGTATTCCGTACTAACAGGTATTGGCTTTAATTCTAATTCTGGAATAGTGGGAATGGTAAGATCATCGGTAAAAATCATTCCCTCGAACAGCAACTTTTTGAGGACGACGTTATTGCCTTGAGGCTTGCTATGACCATATTTATCCCTTGTTTTATTTGCATAATAACGCTGCTTATGAAGCCAGCAACAAGCTTTCACCCTGTCTTTAAGATTTAGAGTAATGTCATCACTAGCTAGTTCACGAGTAGTGTGAGGGTATTTAACCTTGAATGCCTCAACTTCCTCTGTTGGGACAACAACGTTATCTAAAAGATCCTTTATTCGAGAGTTTGTTTCATAAAGTTCATTTATGACTGAGCCAGAGTGTTTCGCAATCGTTATGAGCAATTTTAACCAAAACTCATCTGTTACCTTTTGCAAATGGAATTCCGGCAGTTTTAACGCATCACCGTTCAATAAAATAGTATTTATGAGTACGAGGATCTGGTTGTACTTTTTGACGGCTGTTTTTGAACTAACTAACTTACCGCCATTCTCGTGAGGGTTATCATAGGCGATTAGCCAAAACTTAAAAGCATTTAGCAATGGCTTATGCTTGTCGTTTGTTAGAAGTTTTCCGTCACCCAACGTAATGTCACACCAACGGATTTCTTTTGTTTTTTTTTGGTGATCAAATTTCACTTTTGTAATGTCATCATGAAAATCCGATAACCACCATTCTGGCAGATAGTCCTCTTGCATTGGGATACCAGTGTGAATCTGACTTAATAAAGCAAGAACCCGAAAGTCATCCTTCTCAACGGCATAAGCTGTTAATCGAGACAGCGTATTTATGTGCATTCCATTAAGGAGCTCGGGGTTATCTACAATATCACCAGTAAGCTCCTCAAAATAAATATGATTACATACGGCGGTTAACATGAAATCGCCTCTTTAATGATATCGTGGTTTAGCGGAAGGCCTTTTGCTTTGTTGTACATATCTTGAATTTCATCACTGTCCGAAAAATCCCCTATTTCAAACCGTTTTAATATATAGGATGCAGATTGATACCAGTGCTCAACGAGATCATGAAATTTGGATTCGTCGCCATCAATTTCAATGATGGCTCTTATGCTGATAAGCAATTGAATTAATGGTACTGTGATAGTAAATACGATGTTGTCAAAGAGGCTTTTTTCAGCTGTTGAAACCACCTTGTCAAACGAATCCACATTTAAATCAGGAATCTGACTTAAACCATGATTGTCCATAAACTCTTTAATTTGCTCATAGGACATGTTCACTGCATCTAACAAGTAAGGAGATTTTTCCATCGCTTTAAGAGTAATAGCTTTTTGAAACTGACGAACAACTCGTTCGGTAAAGAAATCCATTAGTGGCTTGGGTAGGTAGGACTCCAACAATTGACGTTGTGCTTCTTTATGTCCTAAAGCATCAGCAACAGCGCTTAGTGATCGCGTCTCTAAATAAATCTGAAGCCCTCGGTGACGACGAATTGCCCTATGGGTAATAACACTGGCGATACTATCAACATCCTGATCAGACAAGCCATGCTCATAAGCGATATTGGCTTTTTCTTTAAGTAAACGAATAAAAAAAGGCTTTTTCTGGTATAAAGCGGCCGATGTTTGTGGGCGAAAAGCTTGGTTGTGTGAGCAAGTCAGCAGCAGGTACATCCAGTTGGGGTTGCCGATGGATTTCAAATGCTCTCTGGCAAGCTCGGTGTGCTCCACAATAAAATCCACAATTAATTTGGAAAAGTCATTTAAAACTACATCTTGTTGCGCCAAATTACGCCCTCTACGCTCCTTTTCACTCGACAATATGAACTTCTCCCCAACCTGAAAGTAGCCTTGTCTTTTACCGTATTCATTAAACAATTGGAGTTTTTGAAGCCATGCAGGGGTGATCTTAGGGTGTTCAATAACAAGTAATGCGGTCAAGGTAAACAGTGTCGAATTTGTAGGAAGATTAAGCTCCTTAATTAGCTCGTATGTCTTAGATCTAAATCCAAGAAAAACATCATAATCGGTACCTTTATAGCCTCCAATGCCATAATGATAAAAAGTAGCTACGGTGTTTTCTAAATGCACACTACCAATAGGGTGAGCTATAGCACCACGACCACCTACGTTTCCTGTTATGGGTTTAACTCTACCATTCTCAATAAATGCTTTATTTCTTTCTTGTCTCCTTTTAATATCGTGAAAATGACTTACTAAAACCGTTTTTAAATATCCCATATCTCGATTATTACGCGCCTCTATAATCTCGATTGCCTCCTCATCTTTAATCTGTAAAGGGATATCAGCAAACCAACGCACCTTTTCCAATTCACTTGCTTTACCGCCACTAGAGAAACTGGGTGGGTTTTGAACTTGTAAAACTTTAGGTCTAATAAAAGGCTTCAAAGGAGAAGGGTAAACCCTTCTATTAATAAACGCAGATTCATACGCCTCAATTGATGTTATAAACGCCCTATTAAAGGCAACTAAATTGTTATTTTTGAAGATGCATTCTGATAATTTAATTTGAAATACTTTATAAAAAGTCACTTGTACATTATTTTCATCAAGTAATAACTCGAAAGATTCAATCGTGCCTTTTTTATCTAATATCGATACAACCTCAAGTAAATTTACCAGCTCAAAGATTCTCGATTGGAGCGTGTTTGTTTTCTGCCCTAATCCATAAATCCTTAAGGCATCATGTATTTTATCAGTAAAATAACGACCATATTTCACGTAGAGAAAGTCCAGCTGAACCACAACATTTCTACGCTCCTGTGATGTAATCAACCAACCATTTAGATAGGCCAGTTTATCATCATTGACTGGCAGTGATTGATATTTACTAATGCAGTCCTGGATATAATGACTAATCTTTGTAATGCCAAATGTTCTTGTAGGAATATCAATGTTATTGACTTTGGCAAGTGTGCACATCACATTATGAATAGGCTTGGAGAAGGTTGTTATTGTTTTAAATTTCAAACCTTCTTGCTCTGCATAAATAAAACCAATGAGCATGTCTAGATGGGATTGAAACTTATCTTTATTACTAAAGATCTCGATACCGTTAAATTTCGTCAAATCCTGAGAATACAAGAAAGCTGCATAAATATTAAATATCTGTATCTTTTTTGTTTCATATCCTTCTGGGTAAACTGAGTCAATTACAGCGCTCACCTGTAAGCTTAATGGCTTTGATATAGCACCAGATAGAAGAGATAATTTGCTCAAAATACTAGTATTCATACGCAAGATACCTTCAATTATTGAATTAATAATAAAGCTAGTACTGGGTTGACAAGTTGTCAATAACATCGATTAATTGAAAAAACATTTATTTCCAACAAAATCAACTAATTAAAGTTTTCTTGATAATAAAAACAAATCCACAGAAATTAGATGTAGGTTTCGCACCTGTGTTCAGCGATGTCGCTAAAGAGCGCGCTGGCGATGTTCGATTTGTTAAAATTGATACCGAAGCTCAACAGCAACTGGCGGCTATGTATCAAATCAGAAGCATCCCAACGGTGATGGTGTTCAAGAACGGTCAACGTGTTGATACGATTAACGGTGCACTGCCAAAAGGTCAATTTGATCAGTGGCTTAATCAAGCACTAACTAAGTAATACTATTGGTTAAGCTATTGATTTAGCATTACTTAATTCTAAGTAAGCACACAAAAATAGGTTAGAGAGTCTTACCAAATCAAGACTATCTAACCTACTGTTTTATTTATGGTTATCACTTAACTTCTTGAATAAAACTACAGCTTCGCCTTTCGCTTGAATATTAGATTCTTGCTTGCCAAACCCGTATTGCTGTTTGATTTGATCTGCGACTTTCTCAGCAATCATAATGGTTGGTGCATTGGTGTTTGCCCCAATCAGTGTCGGCATCACAGAAGCATCAATGACTCTCAAATTATCCAATCCATAAACTTTGAGATCTTTATCTACCACAGCTAAAGAATCGCTACTAGGTCCCATTTTACAGGTCCCGATCGGGTGATACTGAGTGTCTGCACGATTGCGAATATCTTGCTCGATAGCCTTGTCATCACTGGCGTCCACAGGGTAGAAAGCATTGCCTCGGATATCATCAAACGCGGAACTCTCTAACATTTGATACTGCTTCTTCCAGCCCTTAATCATGATCTCCATGTCTTCAGGATGACTGAAAAACGCAGGATCGATCTTAGGCGGATCATAGGGATCATTACTATTGAGCGTTACGGTGCCGTAGCTCTTCGGTCGCAATAAGGTGACATGAGAGGTAAAGCCATGACTGGTATGAATTTTTCTAGCATGGTCATCTACAACAGCGACCACAAATACAAACTCTAAATCCGGTACAGCGATATGATCTTCGGAACAGAGAAAGCCTATTCCCTCTGCAAAATTACTGCTCATTTTACCGCGGCGTTCTTTGTGCCATAGTGGTAAGGCTTTGGTCATTTCAGAGGCCATTTGCAGCGAGATACCAAAAGTTTCACGCTTTTCACTGCATTTATACGAATGTACTAAGTCGATATGAACTTGAAGGTTCTTGCCCACTCCAGGTAATTCATGAACCTGTTCGATTCCATGTGTCTCTAGTTCAGTTTGAGCACCGACACCAGACAGTAACAGCAATTGGGGAGAACCAAACGCGCCAGCGGAAAGAATCACTTCTTTGTTGCATCGTATCTGATAACGCTTTCCGCTAGAACCATATTCAACACCAATCGCCTTCTTGCATTCAAACAAAACCTTATGTGTGGTGGCTTTGGTCACGACCGTGAGATTCGATCGTGAAAGGTTTGGCGTTAAGTAAGCCTTGGCAGCACTGCATCGTTCACCATTCAGCTGTGTTACCTGCGTCGGCATCGCCCCAAACTGAGCAGCGCCGTTAATATCCTCATTGCGAGGTACACCTATCGATTCACACGCCGTTAAATAACGTTCCAACATAGGGCTTGGCGATCTAAGATTGGCCACATTAAGAGGACCACCTTGGCCATGGAACTCATCTTGGTGGACTTCGTTGTTTTCTGCTTTCTTAAAGTAAGGCAAACAGGATTCATAGTTCCAGCCAGCATTGCCCAAGCTTTCCCATCTATCGTAGTCATAGCGATGTCCACGAGCGTACATCATGGCATTGATAGAGCTAGAACCGCCAAGTGTCTTACCTCTAGGCTGATAGCCTTTACGACCGTTCAAACCCGGCTGTTCAACCGTTTCGAATGCCCAATTATTGAGTTTGGTTGGCATCATCGCCACCACGCCAACGGGTGTGTGAATGAATGGGCTGGTGTCTTTACCACCCGCTTCTAACAAGCAAACCGTCACATCAGGATCTTCCGACAGCCGAGAAGCCATCACACACCCAGCTGAACCACCGCCAACAATAATAAAATCATAACTATCCATTTGCCATCTCCGCTATTTCTAGTGGGTGTAACTCACGCTTCAAGATTTTTCCGGTTGCTGTCATGGGTAAGGCTTTACGAATGAATACCTTACGCGGGTATTTGTAGTCGGCGAGTTGCTCACGACACCATGCTATCAAGGCGGCACTATCACATTGCGTATGTTCGTGAAGAACCACATGCGCGTGGATCTCCTCGCCTAAATGTTCATGATGCTCGCCTACCACCGCGACCATTTCGACATCGGGGTGACACATCAACACTTCTTCGACTTCACGTGGATAAACGTTGTACCCACCACGAATAATCATGTCTTTAACACGGTCAACAATGAACAAATTGCCATGCTCATCGACGCGACCGATATCTCCCGTTAAGAACCAACCATCACGAATAGATTCAGCTGTCGCCTCTGGCCTTTGATAATAGCCTTTCATCACACTTGGGCTTTTAATGCAGACTTCGCCGAGTTCACCCATAGCGACAGAGTTGCCTTGTATATCAGTAATCTTGATGAGGTGGCCACATAAAGGCTGACCGACACTACCCGATAAACGATCGCCATCAATATGATTAAAGGTCGCAACCGGCGCCGTTTCCGAGAGCCCATAACCTTCTAAGACTGGTAATTCAAAACGAGATTCAAACTGTCGTATAACCTCAAGCGGCATAGAAGCACCGCCAGAAACACCTAACCTCAAGCTGTGTTTAACCTGTTCAGAGCGTTTGCTTGTGTTTTCTAAACTATCAGAAGACTCTTCTCCCGCCTTTAATAGCGCGATATACATAGTAGGAACACCCACAAACACGCTGACTTTATGGCTAATGATCTGTTCAATAACCAATGACGGTTCAAAACGAGGAATCAACACCATGGTGGACCCTGTTAGCACACTCGCGTTCATCATCACCGTCTGACCGAAGCTATGGAATAAAGGCAGTGTAGCCATTGTGGTGTCGCTGTACTCCAATCTCATTAGATACTGTGACGACATCGCATTGGTTTGCATGTTGGTGTGGGAAAGCTCAGCCCCTTTTGGTTGACCCGTCGTGCCAGAGGTATAAAGGATCACAGCGGTATCATCGCCATGACAAGCCACAGACTCAAAAGGAGTAAAAGGTTGTGCCAACCAATCAGCGATTGATTCATGCTCCCCATTACTTTCTAAAGTAGTGTCTGTGTTTGTTGGGATAGGCATCTCGACAAAGTGTTCACAGTGGTTTGCCTGCTCAAAACCTTGTAAACCATAGCGACCAATTGGAAGCTCTTCACTGCCGTCAAAACATAAATAGGCCTTCGCGTTAGAGTCATTAAGGTGATAAGCGATCTCTCTGGCCTTGAATAGCACGTTCAAAGGCACGACTACACAACCCGCTTTTAGAATCCCGTAATAGGCTATCGGAAAGTAAGTCACGTTCGGGCATGACAACGCTACCTTATCTCCGTTCTGCAACCCAAGCCTTTTCAAGTTAGCAGCCACGTTTCCAGAAAGTTGTTCTAACTGAGAAAAACTGATTTCATCCGATCCCATACGCAGAGCGGCTTTAGTTGGAAAAAGCGAAGCGCTACGCTCCAAATTAACAGCAAGATTGTGCATACATGATCTCCTTGTGCGGCTTAGACCTGTTTGTGACGGTCACCGTAGACGTTCTAATCGTTGTAATAAGTCTCTTTCTTGTCATCACGAGCCTGCACATTGGTGTGTCATGTAGATAAGAGTCGTTATTGAGCAAAATGTTTGAGACGCTCCAATGTGCAGCCCAATAAATTACAACATTTCGATAACATTTCGAACAGGTTTCAAAAAGACAAAAACCGGTGATATTCGGACACAGCCTGCGCTAGCCCAATAAAACCTTGCACACATAAACCAAAATTTGGAACAAGCTTGCGAAAGTGAGAACAAGCAACAGGCGTAAATGTTAAAAGTTCGGTTAAGATATCGATATTCAACAAGAGGCAGCTTATGGAATACACCGCAGTTTACGAACCCGACATGCAAGCATTCGGCATTCTGGATCTTCAGTTGCTGCATCGTTACCTGTCGCCTGTTCTCAGTATCGAAGAGTTGCTCGAAGGCAGTAACATCGATGCTCTCCAACTCAACACACCCGATACACACATCACTTTGGCGCAAAAGCTTGCTGTGTTCAGTAATGCGTTAGCGAATTCCAACGAAGACGGATTGGGGCTTAAAGTTGGCCAACAAGCGAGGTTCAGCGATTTCGGCGTGCTCGGTTATGCGGTGTTTAGCAGCGAAACACTACTCGATGCCTTTTTAATCGGGTTTAAGTATCTGCAACTTGCTGGCCCTGTCCTCAGGAAAACCATGTCTGTAGAAGACAACATTGGTTACTTTCGCGCAGAGCAACTTATCGAACTCGATTCTTTACTGCCCTTTTGTTGTGAATACTGGTTCGCGGCGATACACAGTTTGTGCGAAGAGGTCTTACAGCAGCCCTTTCCTTCTCAAGTGATCCGCTTCCCCTATCCAAAACCTGAATACGGCGATCTATACACAGAGATTTTCCGCTGCCCGGTTGAATTCAATAGTGACCGGCTTGAATGGGAGTTCGACGCAACCACCTTGTATTCATCTCTTCCTACCGCCAACCCCATCACTTTACAGATGTGCTTAAAATCGTGTGATGACATGTTGGCAAAAGTCAGTGCACCCAGTAGCCTCAAAGAGAAAGTCTCTCAGATGCTGATTGAAAGGCCAGGATGTTACCCTTCTATAGAATCCATTTCTTCAGAACTGGGCATGTCTTCTCGAACTCTGCGTCGTCACCTGAAAGCAGCCGATACCAGCTACCAGAAGATACTGGACCACGTTCGTTTTCACCTTTCCCGGCACTACCTTTCTTCAACTCAAATGAGCATTGAAGAGATATCTGAGCGCGTTGGGTTTTCAGACAGCGCTAACTTTCGACATGCCTTTCGTAAGTGGAGTGGAAGCTCGCCACGTCAATACCGTAAAGAAACGGTCTAACACTTAAAATCCCACTCAATCCAAATCATAAAAAGACAATCACGCTGCAATCTTTTTCTAAATTAAACCACCAATGAACAACGGCTTAACGACTTTTTGCCCGCATAAAATCTCGCCAAACCACCAAATATCGCAACCGTATTTTAGTTTAGTTGGTCGATAAATTTCTTTTATCTTAACGACCATTTTTATTTGTTTTACCCAATTCAGTTTCTCCCCCATAGTCGCGGAAAATTCATCGTTTCTTTTACTATCAGAGGCTCCTGCATTGGACAACATCCAACCAACAACTCGCATAACTGTTCCTGTTATTGCATTGTCTTTTTACGCGATCGCTTCAGGCTACTTAATGAGTTCATTACCATTAATGCTGTCTGAGTATGGCTTAGACAAAGATCTATCGAGTTGGTTAGCGAGTGCATTCTATGCAGGTCTACTGGCTGGTACATTATTGATTGAACGTGCCATTGCGCGTGTTGGCCACAAAGATGCGTTCGTCATCGCATTGAGTGTGTTCATCGCAACGATCCTTGTATTGCCATTGATCCCACACCAAGCAGTATGGCTACTAGCTCGCTTTGTGGCTGGTGTGGCGGTTGCAGGTATCTTCGTGATTGTAGAGTCTTGGCTAATGAGCGGTGACGAGTCACAACGCGCAAAACGTCTCGCTATCTACATGTGTTCACTGTACGGCGGTTCTGCAGTTGGTCAGCTTGGTATCGGTTACCTAGGTATTACTGGTGGCGTACCTTTCATCGCAATGTTCACCCTTCTGTTTGGTGCGATCATTGTGCTGATGTACGGACAAGCAACTCCACCACAGATCCACGATGCGCAATCTTTGTCTTTAAAGCAGATCAGCAAATTAAGCCACAGCGCGCTAATTGGCTGCATTGTTTCCGGATTAACGCTAGGTGCGATTTACGGCTTGATGCCAGTTGAACTTGCTCAACGTAACATTGCACACGAAGACATTGGTGGTTTGATGGCTTTGGTTATCATGGGTGGTATGGCTGTACAGCCGATGGTGACTTGGTTATCTCACCACGTAGGACAAGTGTTATTAATGGCTTTGTTCTGCCTGCTAGGGGTTGCAAGCATTGGTGTGCTGACTATCAATCACGATTTCTACGTACTAGGCATGAGCTTGTTCGTATTAGGCATGGCCACATTTGCGCTATACCCAATCGCGATTAACTTAGGTTGCCGTAACCTTGACCCAAGCTACTTGGTGTCAGTGACTCAAATCATGCTACTTTGCTACAGCATCGGTTCTGTTGCGGGACCAATCGTTGCAGACAGCTTTATGGATTCACAAGCAGGATTGTTCACTTACCTGTTCGCGTCTCTACTTGCTACAACGATCTACATGTTGATTGCTAGCCTAAAGCGCTCTCACCTACAGATTGCAGGCGAGTAAGCTTAAATAGACAGACACTAGATGCGTGTCATTAGGGCTCCGAGTTAAGACTTCATGTCTAAGCGAAGGGCCCTTTTCAACTCATGCCTATATGTAACCTTCTTCTCCCACACTTCTCATTTCATCGTGCAAGATGCTAACCGCGACCTCGATGGCTTTTACGGTATTGGCTTGGTGATAAACCGAAATGCTTTTTGAAGCGATGCGAAAAGTTATAAGGATCTTTGTAGCCCAAGCGATTAGCAATCATAGAAACTGACCAATCTTGATATTTCAACAGGCTGGTGGCTTTATCCATGCGTAATTGAATCAATTTACTGCGTGGCGACAGGTTAAATAGCGTCTTGGTGACTCGATTGAGCTGCTCTTCACTGATGAACACTCTTTCGGCCATCCCTGCCACTGTCCATGGCTGGTGCAGACTACTTTCAATTTCGTTAAAGAGCGCTTGAACACGTGCAGTGGTGCTGGTCGACTTAGGCTCAAACCCCGTCAACGTTCGAATAATCTCACTCAAGAGTAACTTACGGTAACTGGCTCTGCCGCCTATCTCAAAGTAAACCAAGTTCATTAATGACCAGATCTGCTCACACTCTCCAAAAGGCACAACCCCCTGACCTAAACTTGCAATGTGCTGCCACTGCTTAGTGTCAGGCGTCAACATCCACGCCATTTTCCAATAATTATATTGAGGATCGAGTTCAAAACGAAATGGGGTTTCAGCAGGAAGCACCACGAGTGTATAAGGCGTAATCGCTTTGACCGATGCTGCGGTTGTTAGAATCCCGCCACCTTCCATAGTGAAAATCAACGTATGAACATTAACGGATTCGCGCTCAACCCAGTAGCCATCATATAGCTTCGCCATGCCGCCCATATAGACACCAAAGCTTTTCATCTCTGGAATATCTTCAACGGTCAAAAAACGTTCTTTACACTGTTCAGCGAGAAAAACATCATCATGCCAAGTTGATTTTGGTCTCATTGAATCAATGACGGATTTGCACAGGTTTTGTTGTTTTTTAAACATGTTGTTACTTCGCTCAAATCACTATAGTTCTGCCATAAATCGGAGAACTTATGACAACTAACATCAACCCTAACTCATCTATGAATAACAAGCCAGAGAGCATCTTACCTCGTATCGTTAAACTTGGTTTGCCTGTTGCTTTGCAAAGTGCGCTTGTCGCTATTCTTGCCCTTGCTGACGTATTAATGGTCAGTGATTATGGTATGGAAGCAGCTGCGGCTGTGGGAATTGCATCAAAATGGCACTTCGTTGCTATTATGATTATGGCAGGGTTGGCCTCAGCAAATGGAACATTAGTCGCTCAATACTGGGGAAAGAATGACCGAAAAAGCGCGCGAACAGTATCATCTATCGCGATGGTGTTTGGCTTAAAAGTTCTGTTGCCTGTTACTGCAATCATCACTCTTGGTTCTCAGTTTTTAATGATGTTGCAAACCAGCGATCAAACCGTGATTGAACTTGGCGCGACTTACCTATGGTATGGCTTCCCCGTTCTACTGCTGACTCACATTGTCGTCGTGGTAGAAGCAAGCATGCGCTCATCAGGTGACACCGTAACCCCGCTGCTATTAGGCGCGGTGACCATTGCACTCAACATTGCGCTTAACTTCGTTCTAATCAAAGGTGCCTTTGGTATTCCCGCTATGGGCGTAGCAGGTGCAGCACTAGCGACGACACTCGCTCGCGCAATTCAAGTCGGCTTGATGTATAGCTACATGCGCATGCGTAAACATTGGTTGTTAACCACGCCTAGCTCACCACATCGTCCATCATTGTGGCTATCTTACCGTCGTATTGCTTTGCCACTAACGATGAATGCCGTGTTATGGGCAATGGGCACTATGGCGTACCAAATGATCTTCGGCCACATGGGCACAACGGAACTTGCCGTGTTCTCTATGCTCGCACCGTTTGAATCGTTGTGTTATTCGATTTTCTTTGGTATTTCGGTAGCGTGTTCAGTGTTGCTTGGTCATTCATTAGGCCGTGATGAGTTTGATGACGCAATGAGCATGGGGCTGACATTCATTAAAGCCGTGGTTGGTTTTGGTGCGGTTGTTGGATTGCTACTGTTTATGGGCAAAGAGCATGTTCTAACATGGCTGAACCTTTCTACAGATGCGCTCTACCCGCTCGCTTCACCTGCAATGACCATTATGTGTTTTGCTGTGGTGATTCGTATGCTGAACATGGTGATCATCAACGGTATCATTCGCGCTGGTGGTGATAATACGTTCTGCCTTCGTATGGACTTCATCGCAATGTGGATGGTCGGCATTCCAGTATGTGTTTACGGCGCGTTTGTCGCTGGATGGGATTTCAAATACATCTATGGTTTGATGTTGGTGGAAGAAGTGGTGAAACTGGCAATTTGTTCTCATCGTTACCTAAGCCGACGCTGGATCAACAACCTCACAGTGACCTATGACGAGCCTCAAGCGGCATAGGCTACTTGGCTAGATTCAAGCTGAGATGGAAGTGTATCTACATCAAAAAGGTCTGCGCAATCAAACCTTTTTCGTTTCTTCAGCAACCACTTTTAAACGCCAGTTACTTCTTATTCATTCGGATATGGCGGTTCGACACATTCGACAGTGGCTTCTCAGACACTTTTCGCTTTTCATGTATCAAATGTCTGATCGCTAAAATCGGATGCTTGAGTAACATTCTTGGCCCAGCATAGCGCATGACTAAACGCATCTGCTCTTTCGGATCGGGCTTATAGCAATGAATCGGACACTTATTACAGGTCGGTTTGGCCTCACCATAAGGGCATCTATCCAGTCGTGTTTCGGCGTAACGCAACAGTTGCTCACACTCCTCACATAACGCGTTATTCTGACGAACTTCACCGTGGTGATCTTTGCAATAGATGTGCACCATCGCAATAACGGTTTTGTACTCCGTTGCGAGCTCACCTTGTAGAATATTGTTATGTTGGAACATGTTTTAATTACCTAATGAGAAACCGTACAGATTGAGATTAACGCTTTCGCTTATCACATCTTCAACTCGCTCGAACACAAAGCCTAACTTAGTCAGTAGTGTGATACTTCGAATGTTATCAGAGGTAGTGATGGCAACTAAATGATCGATATCAGCATTCTGCTTAGCTTGTTCAATTATCGCCTCCGCGGCTTCTTGGGCAAAGCCTTGACCATAAAACTCAGGAGCAAACCCGTAGCCAATATCATGCGATGCTAAGGTGTCTCTTTTTATTAATCCGCAGATACCAATTGGCGTTGAAGTTTCTTTGATTTCAACCATCAACAAACAGACACCCTTCTCTTCATGCATCTTAAGAATGTTGTTTTCAATGTACTCGACAGCCTTTTCAGTGTTGTTGATTTCCTTATCACCAATGTAACGCAGGAAATCTTCTGAGCTGTATAGTCGTTGAATAAACGCCGCATCTTGAGGTGTGATCATTCTTAATCTTAAACGTTCGGTCTCGACTGACTGCATAGTGATATTTTCCTTGCTGAATACCATGTAAATATTGAGTTCTAGAGCTAAAATGATTATCCTCCACCGCCTAAACTAAATACAAGGCTATGCAGCAATGAACCGTAAGAAAAAAATCAATCAAATTCTAAAAAAGAAGCAGAAACAGGCGAATTCTAAACTGCATAGTAGCAACAAGCCTCGCTACATCTCTAAAGCTGACCGTGCAAAAATGGAAGCTGAAGAACAAGCGAAAGCAGCTCAAGAGCAAGCTGAAGGTTCAGTAGAAGCAACGGTTGAAGCTGAAGAGACAAAAGCTGCAGAGTAAGTTTATACTCGCAGTCCTCTTGTCTGACACTCTTTTCAGAGCCAACAGACAAGAACAAAAAAGCAGCCTCAAATTGGGCTGCTTTTTTGATCCTACCATTTTTAATCGCGCTGGTTAGCCTTTGAATGGCTGCACTTCCCAACGGGCAAACGGTGCTTTTGCGTTGATTCCCGCTCTGCCCCAACGATCAACAGAATCCACTACCAAGATACGCTCATTCGGTACCAATGATTTAATCAAGTTGCTTGGCTTTTTCGCTGTAACTAACCATAGAGCATCATCTTCCGAAAACATCTCTTTAAGCTTGGCTTTGTCCTGCTCTGTCCATTCCAGTTCAGCTTTGAACATGCGTTCTTCAACAAACAGTTGGCTGCCAGAGGCGAAATCTTCCAAGCTTTCTGAAAGCAACAATACTGAATCTACGTCATTGTCGAGCAATACTGCTTGCTGCTTGTTGATCAGTTCACGAACATCAAGCATCACGCGTTGTAGGTTGCTATCAATGTTCTCAGCTTGCGCCGGCCACAACAACTTAAAGTCATCAGCCACAATTGCCGCCATACGCGTTAGATTGGTTGGGTTTAACCACGCGTATTTAGACACTTCACCATTTGATAACGTCAGCGCAGCTACACCTTGCGCGCGCGGTGTAATCGCTTGAGCCGCATCCACTTCAACCAAACGGATATTGCCCTGTCTTGCGTATACAAATGTAGGATCAGCTTGCCAAATAGATGACAGCGTTAATGCTACGGTCGCCTTTTCGCCGGATTGAAGGACTTTGCTTGCGCCTTTAGTACCAAACCAGTTTGGCAGACGATCAATACCGTAGCGCTTTGGTGGCAGATATTCGGTGGTAATGTCTGTGCCTTTGGTTAGCTCTGTCGCCAATGCATAAGTCACAGGTGTACTGGTTAGGATGTCTTCTGCATTCACGTTCAGTGACATCACAGAACCAGCCATTAATACACTACCAAGTACACTCACTTGAGCCGTTGCTTTTACTGAGCTAGCGATACGATTCATTAAACAAGTCATGATTACGCCTTTCTTACAATTCGGTATAGCGTTGCTGCTAGGAAAAACGTTGCAGAAACGATGATGATTGAAGCGCCCGATGGCACTGGCAGTTTGAGTTCCATAGGCAACACGGTTCCAACCAAACATGCGATGGTTGCGAGTAATGCCGACAAGAGAACAAAGCTCCCCATACGTTTAGTTAACAATCGAGCGGTCGCACCTGGAATCAACAATAAAGCACCCACTAGAACTGCACCTACGATCTTCACCGCTGCAATTGTCACTAAGGTGATCATCATGACAAACAAGTAATCGTAAAAGCTGGTGTTGTAACCACGAACCTTAGCTATATCAGGGCTGATACAAGTCAGGAGAATGCGGTTGAATGTCGGTATCAAGAGCAAGATGATGATCGCGCAACTACCTGCGAGAATCGCTAAGTCTTGGTCTGTTACCGTAAGAATCGAGCCAAACAGTACGTTTTCAAGCATGTGGATATTGATCTTACGAGCAACATACATCAGTAACGCCGCACCCACTGCCAGTGCTAAAGCAAGGAAAACGCCAACTAAAGTATCGTATGGCACATTGGTTCTGTTTCTTACAAAGTGAAGAAGCAGCGCGAAGATCATACAGAAGCTAAACAGACCAATAATTGGGTTTTCTGGTGGCTCGCCAAGCAAAACACCAATAGCGATACCGGTTAACGCTGCGTGGCCGACGGCTTCTGAGAAGAAAGCCAGACGCTTGGCAATCACCAAAGTACCCAGGCCACCTAGTAACGGGCCCAGTAACAATGCAGCAACCAGTGCATTGACCATGAACGCATACATGAAGCTGCCAGATAACCAACCCGCTTCAACACCACTTACGGCAAGTTGTCGTAGCCAATCCATTACGCAACCTCCTTCGGTTTGTTCATCGCAGCACCACTGCTGTAATGCTGGAATAAGCTTTCAATCTTACTTGGATGTAGTACCTGTTCATGTGGACCACTATCAACCAAGAATCGATTCACAACATGTACATTGGCTTCAAGGCGACGTACTGCGGTTACATCGTGGTGAACCGCAAGGATCGTGCGACCCTCGTCAACACATTCACGAATCAGCGATTCAAGATAACGAACGCCCTGTTCATCCATACCGGTCGTTGGTTCATCCAACACCAATAGACTTGGGTTATCCAATAGCGCTTGAGCAAACAACACACGTTGCTGCTCACCACCCGACAACTGTCCCATTCGGCGATCGCTACGTGTCGCCATACCGACGCGATCCAATTGTGCTAATGCAAGATCCAATTGCTTGGACTTACGACGCCAAAATAGCGGAATTCGAGTTTGGTTAAGCAACACGAAATCCATGACCGTCAAAGGCAAGCTCGATTCGAAGGTCGCTTTTTGAGGAACGTAACCAATACTTGGCTTTTCTGGCCAATGAATATTGATTTGCCCAGAGAAAGGCGTAAGGCCAAGAACAGAGCGCAGCAGAGAAGTTTTACCACCGCCGTTTGGCCCCATGATTACATGACACTGACCCGCTTTAAGTTCTAGTGAGATATCGTCAAGAATGACGTTGTTGTCGTATTGCAGACCGAGGTGATTGATTGAAATCGATGGACCTAACATTATGCGTTCCCGCTTTTAGCTTGGTTCGCCGCCGCAAATTTCATAGCTTCGATTAACGTCTCGAGGTTCTTCTTCATCTCGACTTCGACTTTATCGTCTGCATATTCGCCGTGCGTCATGTGAGAAAAACGGTAAAGCTGAACACCTGTTTCCGCTTCAATGGTGTCAACAAAGCGATTTGGCATGTTGAGCTCATAGAACAAAACATCAATGCCCGAAGCGCGGATCTTTTCGATCGTATCTTGCAGTTGGCTCGCACTTGGCTCAACACCGTGTGCTGGCTCAATCACCGCCGCCACATCTACACCAAACTCTTGCAGAATGTACCCATACGCATTGTGCGTGGTCGCCACCTTCATACCTGAAGTATCTAACTCACCTAATGACAACATCGCATCGCGCTTCATAAAGCGAAATTGCTTTGCGTATTTACGTGCATTCTTACGATAAAAAGCCGCGTTGTCAGGGTCGAGCTTAGAGACCTTACTCGCGATGGTGTAAACCTTTTGAATTGTTGTCGAAAGCCCAACAAAGGTATGTGGGTTAACGGCACCTTGACCAACAGACTGACCAAGAGCAGGAAGTAGAGGCACTTCTTTGTTTGCTTCGATCACGACTAGGTCATCACGTTGCGCGGCTGAAATCACTTTAAGCGCGAAGTCATCGTGACCAATACCGTTTACCACGATGGCGTCCATCTGGCTCAATCTCTTCAAGTCGTTCGGTTGTGGCAAGTAGTTATGCGGATTAAAGCCGGCATCAACCAAAGGAAGGATGTTCACTTTGTCGCCTACTACTGCTTTTACGTAGCTGTAGTAAGGTTGAAGCGTGATACCAATCGTCAGCTTGTTGCTGTCGATCTTATATTCTTTTGCCAATGCATTGGGTGCCATGAACACCGCTAATAACGACATGAACAGAGTCATAATTCGCATAGTAATTCTCTTATTATTAGTGAGCATCGCTTTCATGATGCTGTTCAATTTCTGATTCGTTCACGACCATTTTCCAACCCGTAGACTCTAGCGTGTGTTGGTCAAAAGTAGCGGGCTGTTTCGCTACACCGCCCAAGAAGATCCAGATTTCAGGAGAAACGCTGTTCGCATTTAAAATAAAGGAATCCGCAAAACCATGATCGGTAGGCGTAGCTTGTTCACTTGGAGTAGAGAAGTAATAACCACGCTCGTCCAGTACCCAAGCATGAGAACCTTTGCGCTTCCAACTCTGATCTTCTACAAACGGGGCAACCCATTCATCTTTAAGTGATGCAACACTCGGCCATTCACCATCTGAGTCCATGCGCAGGTCACGGATTTCTTCATGCGCTAAACGCAGCTCTGATAGCATCGCCAAGTTTTCTTGTTCAACATCAGTCACTAGAATTTGATGATCAAGCACTGCTTTAACGTGGGATTCAGCCTGATGAAATGGGATTGCGACAGTTGCAAAGCAAAGGATGAACACAATGATCAGTCCTACCCATTTGCCCTCTCTGCCGCCCGTATCAGCACGTACGCTTTGAATCATCATTTTTCACTGATCTCTACAACATCAACTTCAACTGGAAACTCATGACCTGAATCGAACACAAGGTAGAACTCAGTGTCAGGATGTGGGAATTCAACGATAGAACGTTTATCTGTCATCTCTTTTGCAATCAAGTTGTCTTCGTAGTCGTACATCTCAACTGCGTAATCAATCGCTTTGCTGCCATCCGAATAACCCGCTTCACAAGCAACAGTCTTACCTTCAAACCAGCAGCTCATCAGTGGAAAGTGTGCTTGCGCAGGTAATGCAGCGAAACCAAGTCCCAATGCTAAGCAAGGAGTCATTAAAGCGTTAAGTTTTGTTTTTATTGTCATGGTTCGTACCCTAGCCACAGTGCAAATTCTCAGAAGTAAACTGAGCGTAAAGGGCTCAAATGAGCCCTTAAGTTTTTTTGATTCTTAATCAGGGATCTAGCCCCGATATCACAGACTATTGAAGCAGCGCTTCGAACGTTAGGTGAACGTTCGCGCTTGCTTTGTCTGCCAGTGGGTTGTCAATCAACTCACCTTTGTAGTTCGCTTTCATTACGTAACGACCTGCTACGTCTGGAGTAAACGTGATTTCACCGTTCTCATCACTCACCACATCAATCTGCTCTTGGTGGTTGCGGTAAAGCGTACCTTCACGAGTAATCTCCGCTTTCACGTCTTTCTGGATTTCACCGTTGTAGAAGAACTGGAATGTCACAGGTTCGCCTTCAACGATATCTGAAGGGTGTGTCACAGGCTTCATTTCTAGAAGCTTGCCTTCAATTTTGAACACTGAATCCGTTGGCTTACCTACCGTGATGTAGCTTTCTGCACGAGTGAAGCTGATCTGCGTTACCACGTCACGTGATTTTTCAGGTAGAACTGAGTCACGCTCAGCTTTGTTTGCTTTAATCCACTTCACCGTGTCACGGCGACCCGCTTTGTATTGCGTGTAGTAAGACGGCTGGTTGTTGATCGCCACTTTGTGTGTACCTTCTTCTTCAAAATAGAAGTCGAAGATTGAACGACGCTTGCCACGAATAACGAAGTTAGGACGCTCGCTGCGGCCATCTGGCATGATGACATGAGCATTTTCGCTGCCAGCAGGCTTATCAAAAACAAACGTACCGTGAGACGCAGTAACATCGAACGTTAGCCAATCACCACCTTCTTTAGATACAGTAAAGTGAGATGGCAAAATCCAACGTGGGTGAGCTTGTGCCGTTGTCGTTGCTGCTAGGCCGAATGCCATCACACCCGCTAGAGCAAGTGCTTTGATTTTTGTCTGTTTCATCATGTTCAATTCCATTATTCATAATTGTTAGCCGTGTCGCTCTATCTGAGCCTACGATGACCACTGTCTATTCTGTTCAGCTTGGTTTTAGTTCGTACTTACTAGTTACTGTTCGCACTTGCTATTTAGCGATGTAGTTCAGGGTGATTTCACCCGTCTCTTCCGTTGCTTTTAATTCGTAAGATATGTTTGAATCTGCGAGTGATACTTTTTGGCGAAGGTAATTACGGCCACCGTGTTCACGAACCACTTCGATATGAACCGTGTACTCGCCTTGTTCTAACGTTTCACCGCTGTCGCTCTTACCATCCCACACGAAACGGTACTGGCCAGCAGGACGTGTTGCAGACGTCACAGCATCAACCAGTTCACGATCGTAACGGCCAACCTTTCTCCACCAGCTGCGCAGATCCTTAAGCCATTCGTCTTTACCGACCCAAAGCTCAATGGTTTTCACTGACTTTCGTTCGCTGTTCTCTACCCACACCGCCACATAAGGACGCGCATACATAGAGGTATCAATCTTTGGAAGCTCGAAGCTCACATCAAGTTTTGCCGTATCAGGAATCGCTTGTGCCATACCTAGGCTTGGCAAAAGTGATAAAGCAAAAAGCGCCTTGCTCCAGTTCATTTTTTTCATTTTTAACAACCTTTTAAATCCGTTTAACCTTAAGTTCGCTCTTCAATCCGATTCATCAATCGAATCAAGCGTTAAGGCACGGCGACAAAATAGATAACCAATGAGATTGCAGACCCAAACACCGTCCATTTGATGGAAGTATTAAGCGTCTTTTTCTTAGGTAACAGTAAGCACACGCCAGTAAGCACAAAGAAGATCATCAATAGCGCAGTGATATCGATAAACCATTTCCATACTTCACCGCTGTTACGACCTTTATGCAGATCGTTCAACAATGCGATAACGCCGTAATTAGTGGTTTCGACTTCTACAAACTCAGACGTAACGTCAACAAAAACGGAAGCGTTGTAGCCGGGTCCTTTGAAGTCCATAGATACCTCACCGATGAGCAACTCACCATCTTCAATCTCTGCATAGATGTCCAAACCAGAAGGAACGCCGGAGAGGTTGGCTTCTTCGAACAGAAACGTTTCAAAGGCTGTCTCGTCAGCTTTTAAACGTCCGTCTTGAACCGTAAATAAACTTGTAGGAAGCGTTAGCGTAGAGCGTTGGATATTGGGTTGGCTTGATTCAAATAACTCAGGTCGGTTCAGGGTGATACCGGTTACTGAGAAAAAAAGAACCACGAACAGAAGCGCCATAGAAATATAAACATGAAGTCGACGAGCCCATGACTGAACCGCCCTACTTTTTAACGACATACAAACCAATACCTATAAATTTTATGGCGACAATTTAGTTGATAATCATTCGTATTGGCATTCAATTTACATTGTTTACGTTTGCCGAGTGGCGTAAGGAAATTTACATAACATTACATGGGAAGTAATCGAACTGTATGCATATTCTTGCTAACGTGTACTAAAGGGATTTGATTCGTTTTATTAGAGGTTATTGATAACAGGGTCAAAGCTCAAAAAAGCTCAATCTCAACATGCTTGATTGAGATGGGTTTAAGGTAACAGTCGTAGCTTTAAGGATAGAAAGTTGGGACTATTTGATCACTGGTTTGATGATAGCTAATGAAGCTTAAAAGGATTTGAAATGCGTATTTTTGTTTTGGCTTTTGCTGCGCTAGTGACGGCGTGCACCAGCCAAATAATCAGCACGGAAGAACATATTCAAGAATACATCGGTTCAGACATAACCGATGTACAAGAACGTTATCTCACCGAACGGTCACGCCCTATCAGTTTTTGGGCGTCTCGAAACTATGCTTGGATTGAAACCAAGAAACCGTTAGACAAAGGTTATACAGTACACGCATTCAAAAACCCTTATCGTGATTGCACTATTAACTGGGTTGCTGATACCAGTGGCGTAATCCAAAGTGCGACGTCCCGCGGTACGATGTGCGAGCCTTAACTGACGTACTGGAACGATAAAGTTCAAAAAGCTTTAACCGCCAAAAATTAAAAAGGGTGTCATTTGAACCATCAAATGACACCCTTTTCTATTTACTACTTTCTCTTGTCTTCTGTTGTGCTATTCGCAGTTAGACGTTGCCGTTATCACTCACTGTTCTTAGCTGAGTCAGATATTTAATCCAACCTTTTGCCTCAGAAGAAGGCTCAATGTTGTTCGCACGTTTCGCTTGAGCAAGAGCATTATCAAGATTCTTTAGCTTGTACCATGAACGTACTTTCGCTAAAGCAACATCAGCTTGCTTGTTCTTGTCTTTCACTTTATCCAAAACAACCAGAGCACGATCGTAGTAACCTTGTTGAACCAGTAACTGAGCCACATTCCAATGATATTGCGTGTCTTTTCTAGACGCTAACGTCCACACTTCAATAGCACTGTCCCACTCTTTCGCTAACTGCCAGTAGGTTGCTTGCTCAGCCAGAAGTTGAACATCGCTGTTCGCATCATCTAACTTACTAATTTCTTGTGCTGCGCGCTCTGGAATGCCACGTTTCGCGTAAAGCTGCGCTAACAAGCGGCGATCTGAGTTCTTCAGCTCAACACCTTGTAGATCAGCCAGTGCTAACGTGTTCAATGCATCACGATTACGATCTAACCTAAGTTGAATACCAACCAGTTGACGCCACCAGTTATCTTTCTCGGGTTGAAGTTCAATCAAGCTTTCCAGTGTAGGAATCGACTGTTTCCACTGCTTTAACTGAAGCTGTGCGCCCAGTTTTAGCGATAGAGGTGATAACTCTGGTTTTGAATTGAACTTGTCGTGATTACCGATGGCCACTAGGACTTTCGACCAGTTTTCGATTTGGTATTCCGCTTGTGCAATTCGCATCCAAAGCACGTCTTTCTTTTCTGCCTCTGGCGCTGTTTTTACTAACTCGTAGTAATGTGGAAGCGCGTTTTTGAACTGTTGATCGTTTAATAACAGATCCGCAAGCATACGCTTCGTTATCCAAGCTTGTTCATCCACCAGCAAATTGGTATCGACGGCGTATGTAAGCTGCTTAATCGCCTTATCGGTTTTGCCATCTTGCCAGTAAAAAACACCTAGCATACGAGCTACGTACGCTTTGTCGTAGCCCTTAGAAAGCTCTAAACCTGCTAGTACGTCAATGGCCTGTTTAACCTGTTCATCTTGAGCAAGCTTATGCGCCTTTTGAACACGAATAGCAGTATATTGGGTTAGCTCTTGTGCCTGTGTTGTAAGGGGCATTAACAACAAGCCCACTAATATCCATATATGTTTCATCATTTTGCCAACTTAAACTCTAGTTTCACGGTTTGACCAACCTGAGCTATCGCTTTTCCATCGACGACTTTCGGTTGATATTTCCATTTTTTAAGTGCTCTCATCGCTTCACGTTCAAACATACGACGTGGGTTTGCGTCAGTGACTTGAATGTCAATTGGGCGTCCCGTTTCGTCGATGGTAAAAGACATAATGACATGGCCTTCAGCGCCACGCTTCAGCGCTTTCGCTGGGTAACGAGGTTCTACTCGATACAGAGGCATTGCCTGTTGGTTTGACCCGAAGTCAGAAAATGTCGGTGCGTTAATCGCTAAGCCATCAATGGATGTGTTCAAATCCAATGAAGGCAAAGAAGACATCGAATTCAGAGGCGTAACTTCAGCTTGTGACTGAGACGTTTGCGCTTCCGGTGGCGGCTCTGGCATTTCTGGTTTTTCAGGGACTGCGCGTTGTCTTCTTTGAACTTCTTGTTCTTGTTCCACCATTACCATGTTGAAACTTAACGTCTCGCTATCGTCTGGTGAACGTTGGTGGCCATTATCGACCATCCAAGCCATGAAAGAAAACAGCGCTAAGCCCAACGCGCCCGCTAGCGGTAAAGCAAGAAATAGGCGAATCATTTATGAAGATCCTCCAAGATCATCGCTTATCAGCAGCAAGCGCAATGTTTTTAACACCTGCACCTTTCGCGGCATCCATCACTTTAACAACAGTACCGTTGTAAGCGTGTTCATCCGCTTGAATAACCAAAGAAGCATCAGGTTGTTCTAGCAACAAGTGCTCTAACGTCGCTTGGACACGTTCAACATCTACGACACGCTTGTCGATGAAAATGTCGTTTGCAGAAGTAATCGCAACAAAGATGCCTGCATCCTTTTGGCTTACTACGTTAGAAGCTTGTGGGCGATTGACTTCCACCCCTGACTCACGAACAAATGAACTGGTCACAATAAAGAAAATAAGCATGATAAAGACAATATCAAGCATCGAAGTAAGGTCTATTTGAGCCTCTTCGTTTTTAGAATGACGTCGACCGAGTCTCATCGTTGACTCCTTAAAGATTTTTCTAATTTCAATTCTAAGCGGTTACATACTTTCGCTAAGCGAGCGTGAACGAACATGCCCGCTAACGCTGCAACCATGCCTGCCATGGTTGGCAGTGTTGCTAACGAGATACCTGAAGCCATCAATTTAGGGTCACTGCTGCCTTGTGTCGCCATAACATCAAAAACAGAGATCATACCGGTTACAGTGCCTAGCAAGCCCAACATCGGGCAAATAGCGACTAACAGCTTAATAAAATTCAAGTTTTGGTTAAGCAAGATACTCGCTTGCCCTAACCAACCTTCACGAATGGCTTTGGCATGCCAAGAAGAGTGATCTTCTCTTTCATGCCATTTCGCTATCCAAGCTTGGCGTTGCTTAGGAAAGTAGAACGCAAGATAAAGCACACGTTCTACCACAAGCACCCAATACACTAGGACGACAGCCGCTAGCCACCACAAGACGAAACCGCCCTGCTCCATAAAGCTTGATAAAGACAGCAGCCAGTCACTCGTTAACCAACTCGCTGGTAATAGAGAACCCGACAAAATATCCATTACGCAGCAGTCCCAACTGGTGAAACAACAGCGTTTGATTCAACGGTCTTTTCAGCCTGCTCAGCAACAAGACCAATACCTTGCTTCTCAAGAATATTGCGAATGTTTTCTGCTTGAGTGCTAAGAATGTTGTGTGCCAGTAGAAGAGGCATTGCCGCAACCAGACCAAGTACCGTAGTTACAAGCGCCATCGAGATACCACCCGCCATAACTTTAGGGTCGCCATTACCAAACTGAGTGATCACTTGGAATGTTTCGATCATGCCGGTTACTGTACCTAGAAGACCTAACATTGGAGCAAGTGCCGCTAGAAGTTTTAGCATCGATAAACCTTTCTCTAGGTGAGTTTGTTCATCCACTACCGCTTCTAAAAGTCGCAACTCTAGTGCTTCAACGGTTTGGTTTTGCTCTTTGTTGTAAACCGCAAGAACACGACCTAGAGGATTATCACCCGCTTGCTCTGGGTTCTTAAGTTGCGCGCGAATTTTCTGGCGTGCGATAGCAAGAGAGACACCACGAACTAATGCGATGATTAGACCAATAGCTAGTAGGCCAAGAATCACTTTACCAACCACACCACCCGCTTGTAGACGGTCAGTTAAACTTGGCGTAAGTGCTAATTGCTCTAGCATAAACCCGCGAGAAGGATCGACAACCACGTTAGATACTTCACCATTCGCTAACGAAGAAAGTGACGCTAACGTTGGACCATTTTGTGGTTGCTTAAGGTAAGCGATCGCATCTTCACGCTGAGTGTTCCAGCTAACATAGCCTTGCTCTGTCACAAGACCAATCGAACCTAGTCGGTAAGCGTCAACCTTGTTTGTATTGCCTTCACCATTAATGAATGCAATTTGAGATTTGCTAAGCTCAGAACTCGCTTGGATCTGTTCAACCATGCTCATCCACAAACCGGTCAGCTGTGGCATTGAAGGCAGTGATTTAGCATCAATGATTTGATCAACAGTTGCAGTGTGTTCAGCACGATCAACACTATTCACGGTTGAGCTAAGCTCTGCGCCGAGTTCTTTTGCGTTTTGACGAACGACACCGAACAGCTCGCCTAAGCTACCGGTTTCTAAACGCAGCTTCTCTTCTAAGCGAGCAAGCTTGTTTTCGTTATCACTGAACGTTTGAGTCAGAACATCTGTCGCACCTTGGATAGACGTACGCTTCGCTTCAAGCTGAGCTTTGATCGCTTTCAGTTCTTGTTCTGTCTTTTTGAAATCAGCTTCACGCACTACGTTGTGAGAAGTTTGAGTTCGACTCTCTGATTTTGCTTTATTAACTAGCTGAGCCGTCGTATCTGATGCAGAGAAAGCTGAAAATGAAAGTGATGTAATGCAAAGCAATGCTGCTAATGGCTTTAAGTTCATTACTTAACCTCCGCAACAGTTAAAGAAACAGGTAAAGTAATCAAGCTTGGGGCAGCTTGTTGGCCAGCAATATCGTACGCTTTATCTAGCTCAGACTTCATAGAAGAATCAAGTTCTTGCCATTGAGCTTCTGTTTGATTCCAAGCCCAGTATTGGCTGCCATTTAGGTTACGAGCAACTAAAGAGATACGACCTAAGTGCAGAACATCTGCCTCGATTGTTTTATCACTCGCCAATGCGACACGACCTTGGTAAACACCCAACTTAATGCCGTAGTCCATCTCGATTTGGTATGCCTCTAGGATACGGCGGTATTTCTCAGCGTCACTTACGTCAGCACGAGTCATCATTGCTTGTAGCTTTTCTACTCTTTCTAGACGCTGTTCTTTCTTAATCGGCACGTCTTTCTCTACCAACTGTTCAAGACCATCGATCATTTGATACATCAATGGCACAACACCTTGGCGTGTGTATTTGATTTCTTCGATCTGCTCTTCAATGCTTTGAGCTTCTTGGTTTTGGCTTTCAACCAATGCAGCAAGGTGATCGTGATAGATTTCTAAGTTTTTAACTTCTTCTTGCAGACGCTCAATCTCAGCTTGCAGCATTAAAGTCGCTTGTGAGCTTTTATCAATAACCTTTTGGCTCGAAGCCGACGCGTTATTGGTCTTGTTTTGAATTGATTGAGCTTGATCCAAGCTGTTTGCCATAGAAGACGTTGCAACCAAACTGATGGCAAGCGCTAGGCTAGTTTTTAAAAGATTCATAATTGTAGTCATTTACTATAGAAGAAGGTCAAATACATTTTATTGATAAATACTATTATTGATAAGCACTCTCATTATCATTAAAAGTCACTCGCATTACTAGGGATATTTTACTGAATAGCAGAATCACGAAAGGAGAAAGCCGAAACTTTCCCCTTAGTATTTAGGCTAACAATAGTACCCTACTAACAAATTAGTATTTTACCTGTAAAGTCGCCATGTAGTTACGGCCTTCGCCGATTACTACGTCTTCAGCAAATTGGTGGTTTGAAGATGTTGAACCGCCACCCGCTAGGTATTCTTTATCAAATACGTTCTCGACTGTTAGACGCGCTACGAAATCAAGAGAATCGTCGTACTTAAGCGTGTATGCAGCACCCATATCTACACGTGCGTAGCCGTCTTTCTTGAATGTGTTCGCGCTATCGCCGTAACGAGAACCTTCGTAGATAAGACCCAGGTTCACATCAACTTCGTTTGTTGCTGCATAGGTAGACCAAACGCTTGCTGCAAACTCAGGTACGTCTACTGGACGGTTACCTTCATATGTTTCATGGTTCGTGATTTCAGCATCTAAGTACATTGCAGAACCAGACATTGAGAAGCGCTCTGAAATAAAGCCTTGTGCGGCTAGCTCAGCACCACGGTGAACTTGTTCGCCACCTTGTGTCTTCGTCCAATCGCCTGATGAAGTGTCTTCTACATCCATTGAAATGTTTTCTTGGGTAATATCGAATACCGCACCAGAAACGAATAGACGTTCGTCCATCAGTTCCCACTTAGTACCGACTTCGTAAGACACGCCCGTTGCTGCGTCAAGAAGTTCGCCATCGTTGGTGTAGTTGCGGCTTCCGCTAGACACAACACCTTGTGGTTCGAAACTTTCAGAGTAAGAAGCGTAGATACTACCGTTTGATGCTGGGTGGTAAATCAGGCCAAGCTTAGGCGCTACATTTTCTTCTGCTACGCCATCACTTACTTTACGGTCGAAACGAGCACCCGCAAGAACTTGCCATTCATCATTAATAGTAATCAAATCTTGGATGTAGAAGCCCCAAGTATCGTAAGTACTCATCTTACCTAGCGATGTTGGACCCACTGACGGCGCTGGTACTGTTGCATCTGGTGCGTATTCAGCGCTGCTGAAGCGATCCATACCACGGTAATAGCTGTAGCCTAACCAGTTAGCACCGAATAATAGTTGGTGCTCTGTGCCCGCAAGATCAGCGGTTGTTGTTAGATCAACGTAAGCCGTTCTGAAACGCCATTTATCATGACGGTAGTTACCGCCTTGTGTCACGGTGCCCGTACCATCAGGATTCATATTTGAAAAGCTTGGGTAGCTTTCCATATCAATACGTTCGAAATCTTGGTAGTTGAAACCTGTTTTTAATGACCATGTATCAGTCAGGTTAGCAGCAATATCAAAACCAACGTTCTCAACATCATTCTCGATCTGTGACCACTGTGCATCCCAGATGTGCTTGTCGCTACCTACTCGGTTGCCGTCTAGTGTGTATAGTGCACCAGAATCTGCGCTGCCTTCGTCGTTGGTCTTATCGTAGTGAACAGAAACCATTACGTCTTCAGTTACATCGTAATCAACGAATACACCACCAACAAAACGTTCTGTTTGTGGTTCAGTTCCGTCACCGTAAGTTCTCCAAGAGCCGTAGCTTTCTTTAGATAGAATCGCGCGACCACGTAGAGTTTCAGCGTCGTTCAAAGCGCCACTTACGTCTACCGTTGTACGAGAATGGTCATTAGAACCAATATCTTGGCTAACACTTACTTGCGTATCGTAAGTTGGTTTTTTGCTTACCATGTTGATCAAACCACCTGGTGCAGAAATACCGTAAAGAAGACCAGAAGGCCCTTTAAGTACTTCAACACGCTCTAGCAGTTCAATTGGTTGACGGTAGTGAGACCAATGTTGCTGGCCATTTTTAAGGAAGCCCGAAGAGCTTTCTACCGAGAAACCACGTAGAGAGAAACGTTCACGGTTACGACTTGTACCGCCAGCACTTACACTCGCGTCATTCTTAAGCACGTCACCAAGCGTTGTTGCACGCTGTTCATCGATGATTTGCTCATCGATTACTGAAACTTGTCCCGGAGTCTCTAATTGAGTCGCCTCCATGCGCATTGCTGTTGTGTTCGTGTCGGCTTTATAACCGTAGTCACGACCTTCAACAACCATATGCTCGTCTGTTTTTACTGTTTCTGCCAATACTGCTGGTGAAGCTAATACTGCGCCGATCACTAAAGCCAATGGGCTCTTTGAAAACATGTCCTTTACTCCGCTTTTATTCTTTTAGACGAACACTTTGTTATTTATTCGATGTGTTCGCTGAACCGTTGCCGGTACCACTGAATTATTTCGGGAGTGAATATAAGTGATAACTATTACCATTTGCATTAAATTTACATTCTTTGCATTCGTAAAGTTTTGTAAAGGCCTGTCGGTGAGTCATATTTGAGGAGTTCAACAAAACCATTCAATACAAATAGTTAAGGCTCATGGACGTAAATCGACTGGTTATCTTCACCGAATTTTTTGAAACAACGGTATTTGTTCAGTCAATTGAAGACGTGAAGATTGATAAGAAAATCATCTCTTCTTATTTACTACCTTTGAAACGACAAATTTATGTATAAAACCCTCGATGGATGTAAATTAATAGTGAATTATTTTGTTTTTATTTGTTTAATTTACACAATTATCAGTGATTTTGATCACATCTATAATTCCAAACTCATTTTTTGTTTTTCGAATTGATTATCCGACTGCTAATCTCCTGCTCACTTTGAAAAGGTATCAAAGTTATAAATAATAAGGAGTGTTCTAAATGAATACCAAGAAACCTATGTCTCTGACTGGTCGAGTAATCCTCGGTATGGTCGTAGGTATATTAACGGGATTCGCCATTCAATCCCTTTTTGCAGACAACGGATTTGTTAACAACTACATCGTTAACGGACTCTTTGAAGTGGGCGGACAAATCTTTGTCGCCAGTTTAAAAATGCTTGTTGTGCCTCTAGTCTTCGTTTCACTAGTGTGCGGTACAAGTTCTCTTAAAGACTTATCAACTCTTGGCCGTATGGGTGGCAAAACGCTTGCACTTTATATCGGTACTACTGCCGTTGCCATCACTCTAGCATTAACTATCGGTAACCTGTTCCAACCTGGAGCTGGTGCGGATCTTACTGCTGCGAGCTCTTTCAAATCAGCGGATGCCCCTTCTCTGGGCCAAGTAATCATCGACATGTTCCCAACCAACCCTATTCAGGCGATGGCTGAGGGCAAAACGTTACAAGTTATCGTATTTGCAGTGTTGTTTGGTATCGCAATCAGTGCAGCGGGCAAACCCGGTGAACGTATCGCTGCAGTTTTCTCTGATCTAAACGAAGTGATCATGAAGCTAGTTGCGCTACTAATGAACCTTGCTCCTTACGGCGTATTCTTCTTGATGGCGAAACTGTTCTCTGGCCTTGGCTTAGGTGCGATTTGGAACCTAGCAGAATACTTCTTAGTGCTTGCTGGTACCCTGCTGTTGCATGGCTTGGTGACTTACAGTGCGATGCTTAAAGGATTCACAGGTCTTAGTCCGATTACGTTCCTACGTAAGATGGAAGATGCAATCATGTTTGCATTCTCAACAGCATCTTCGAACGCAACAATTCCAGTAACTATGGAAACGGCTAAGAACCGTATGGGCGTAGACAACAAAGTCGCTTCTTTCACAGTACCACTAGGTGCAACTGTGAACATGGACGGCACTGCAATCATGCAAGGTGTTGCGACGGCATTTATCGCGCAAGCGTACAACATCGACCTTTCAATGGGTGATTACCTAATGGTTATCCTAACGGCGACACTGGCGTCTGTTGGTACTGCAGGTGTCCCTGGTGTTGGTCTTGTTATGCTAGCGATGGTATTGAACCAAGTTGGCCTGCCGCTTGAAGGTATTGCTCTAATCATGGGTGTTGACCGCCTTCTTGATATGATTCGTACCGCTGTAAACATCACAGGTGATAGTGCCGTATCTATCATCGTTGCTAAGTCTGAAGGCGCTCTAGACGAGTCTCGCTTCAACGACCCAGCAGCAGGTGAGAAAGAAGAAGAAGTTAAGCTAGCTCGCCAACAGGCATAGTCTCGCTTATCTTATGCTCTTGTCTTCAAGCTGAGGCGTAATTAATGGCTACGCCTAGCCCATACCAAAGCGCATAAAGAAAAACGCCACTGCAGATGCAGTGGCGTTTTTATTGGGTATCGCTTAAGTCAGTACTACTGAGTTGGGACAGTTATCAATTTAAGGTAATTATCAATAGGGAAAACTAATCACCGATTGGGAACATCAAGTTCACTCTCAGCCCCCCACCTTCTCTATTCTCAGCAGTTACATGTCCATTCATCACACCCATCGCTTCTTTAACAATCGCAAGGCCCAGACCGTAGCCACCAGACCGTTTGTCTCTTGCTGATTCAATACGAGTAAACGGGTCGAATATACCTGCAATCTTGTTATCAGGAATACCATCACCGTCATCTTCTACAGATATTACACTGTAACGTCTATCCATTACCTGTTCGTATGTCGTCACGACCACATGAGCGTTCTCACCCGCGTATTTAATGGCATTCCCGACCAAGTTACCAATGACTCGAAGCAGTAGCCTCTCATCAACGTTCACCATTGATATCGGCGTCTCTAGGGAACCAATCAAAGTTTGATTCGGTTTTAAATCGTTTTGCATCTGCGCGATCAACATTGAACAATAGTGCTCAAGGTGCATTAAACTTAACTTGGAGTCATAGCGAGAGGTTTCTAAGCGGCTAAATTCAAGTATCTCACCCACCAGCTTATTCATCTCTTCTGTTTCATTTTCCATTCGTTCTAGCAAACCAATGCTTTTATCATCAACCTTGCTGCGCAGCAGGTGTAGTGCGAGGTTTTGCCTTGCTAATGGTGTTCTTAACTCGTGTGAGACATCACGAATCAAACAACGTTGCTTTTCAGCCAGAGATTTAATCTCAAAGGTCATATAATCAAAATCGTGTGCAAGCTCGTTGAATTCACGCGTGGTGGAGTTCAACTCCGACACCACACTGACCGTGAAGTCACCTTGAGCCAGTCTGCGGCTCGCTTCTCTCAATCTATCCAACGGTTGCTGAAGGCTTTTGGCCATGATAATCGAGAACAGAGACAATACGACCAATGCAATCAATGCTTTAAGCATATAGGAATATGGCGCAAAAGATTTTGCGGGATGAAACTGGTGCGGTAGTTGGATAACCAGTGTTTTACCGTTATCCAGTGGTAGGCCGAAGATCGGCTTACTCACACGATCACTAAGTTGGTGATCTAACGTTCTTAAGTATTTGAGCTTAAATTCAAAATGTGGGTGCATGTGACGATGTGTGATCGGACGATTGTCTTTATCAATGACGAACAGATAATACTGCTGAGCATTACCCCAGTCCGCGAGTTCATCCATGTCCCCTTCTTCGATCAACACATTCGCTTGGTAAGCAAGGTCGAGCATTTCCGCTTTTACCGATTCTGGGACTTTAAGCAGCGCTTTCATCAAGGCTCTTTCAGCGACACCTTGCAGGATCAAAATACTCACCAAAATGACGGTCAGGTAACTGAACAGTTGGAAAGTGAGTCCGTCTTTACGCTTAGCAATAAAATCAGGGCAACGCAGCAGTTTTTTACTCATGCTCCGACCGACTCTAGGTAACTGTAACCTTTACCACGAACGGTTTTTATATGTTGTTTAGACAAACCTGCCTGAACGAGCTTTCTACGTATATTGCTGATATGCATATCTAAATTACGATCGAAGGGACACAATTCTTTCTTGAGTACATGGATTTGCAGATCAGATTTTGAGACGACAATACCGTCATTTTTGACCAAATAATCAAGCAAGTCTTTTTCAGTGCCAGTTAATGGCAAACGAGAGAGTTGTTCACACAGGCCGTGATTAGAGGAAGCTAAAGATTGTCTTTGGCGTTCAAAACCCACTCGGCGCAAGATCACCTTAATACGGGTTAAGAGTTCAGGAACATTGAAAGGTTTAGCGATGTACTGGTCGGCGCCTGCTTGGTAGCCATCGAGCATTGAGGCATCGTCGTTAAGCGCGGTTAGCATAAGAATGGGAGTAGCAAAACGCTGACAAATACGTCTTGCTACTTGAATGCCGCTTAGGTTCGGAAGCATTACATCGAGTAGAACCAAATCGACAGGGTGAGATTGAATAAACTCAAGCGCGGATTCACCGCAATGAACAGTATCAACGTGATACCCCTCATTTTCTAACACTTCACCCAGTAATTCACACAACTGAATATCATCATCAACAACTAAAACGCGAGACATTACACATACCGATAAATAAGAACTGTTTGCATTCTAATTATCGTTATTATTGATTTCAATTATAAAGTGCCCGATTTCCTCTATAGAAGAAAATCTTTTTCAATCGGTACAAATTTTGATGCAGAATCGATAAGATTTTGAGCAGTTAACCCGGGAACACCATACACTTCAACAGGCTTGCCAAAGCGCTCTTTGATTCGCTCTACAAGGATTTCGAAATCACCGTCTCCTGATACCAAAACAATCGTATCAACCGTCTCAGCAAGTTCTATCGCGTCTAACGCAATACCCACATCCCAATCGCCTTTTGCACTGCCATCTCGACGCTGAATAAACGGCTTTAACTTCACATTAAAGCCCACACCACGAAGGATATGATGAAATTGACGCTGCTTTGGATCTTGGCTTGAGATTGCGTAAGCATTAGCTGCAATAACGTTACGCCCTTCCGTGGCAACATACCAAAACTGGTTATAGTCGAAGTTAGAACGGTATTTGTCGCGCGTCGTGTAGTAAACGTTCTGAACGTCGACCAAAATTGCTATGTTTTCCATAAATTCATACCTTTAGATTTTCCGTATACCCTATTCTATTCAATTGTAAAATGCGAGTCGCTTTACTCAATAAAAATGAACCTGCCAGCTATCGTTAACGTAAATCTAATATCTTTAGCGTAAAGCTAAGTGTCTTTACGTAATCCTAACTATGCTTATTGTAAGTGGATTTGTTTTGAGCGTTTCTTAGGTGGTTCTGATCTTCACCTTCTTCTTTACGTAGCGTTCAAATCGTACTCAGGCTTAAAGTTTTTAAAGGGAGGTTGGCAATGCTGCACCGACAAACACACAATTCGATCGTAAGCATCGACACAACCAAAGCGATGCAAACTTTAAATCAACCATCAAACTCTGGTAGCTGGTTTAGTTTGCTTAAACTACTGACCATCAGCACGGTAATAATCATGAGCTTAACCATCAATTCAGTACTCGCCTACCCCGCTTATTCTCACTCAAAGCCTTTGCCACACCGCAGTGTGATTTATTTCGCTCCAAAGGAAGATTCAATCGTTAAAGAGTTTCTTAATGAAGTGTTGCTCAATAACTGTCAATTGGACGAACGAGATGTCGTCATTATGGTTATTGCTGAGAGTGGTTACACAGTCCCAACTTGGTTAGAAGAAGAGTTTAACTTAGAAGCAGTCACCAGTATTTACGAGATCCCGAAAGGATCACATACCGCTGTTTTGATTGGTAAAGACGGGAAAGAGAAGCACCGATGGAGTGGCAAAACAGATTGGAAACAGATCACCAATATCATTGACGAAATGCCGATGCGCCAACAAGAAATGCAGCGACAAGGCAGCCGCTGCAGTATTTGATTCTTGATGGACTCAGTAGTGGCTTAGAGATCCAATTAGAAGGTCAAACGATCAAGCTTGTTTGTTAAACCAAGCAAGTTTTTCATGGAGCTGAGCCACGCTGCCTACAACAATCAGCGCTGGGCTCTTTGCGACGCTCGCAAGGTCAGCTAAATCACGTAACCCACCTCTAAACACCTTTTGTTCTTGGCGTGTACCGTTTTCGATGATCGCAACTGGCATGTCAGCTCGCATACCATTATCGAGTAGATTCTTCTGAATGTTCGGACTCTCTTTCAAGCCCATGTAAAACACGATGGTATGGTTGTGCTGAGCAAGAGATTGCCAGTCAATATCTTCGCCATCTTTCTTCAAGTGACCTGTAATAAACTGCACGCTTTGTGCATGATCACGGTGCGTCAACGGAATGCCCGCATAAGCCGTTGCTCCGGCAGCAGCTGTGATGCCCGGAATCACTTCAAATCTCACGTCATTCTCAGCTAACGTTTCACACTCTTCACCACCACGACCAAAGATAAACGAGTCACCACCTTTTAGACGCACTACGTGTTTGTTCTCTTGAGCTTTGGTCACTAATAGTTGGTTGATCTGATCTTGCGGTACGCAGTGATGATCGAGCTTTTTGCCCACATACAACATTTCCGCTTCTGGATTAGCCATCGCCAAGATATCCTTTGATACCAAACGGTCATAAACCAACACGTCTGCTTGTTGAATCACTCGTGCCGCTTTTAACGTAAGTAAGTCTGGGTCGCCCGGACCTGCACCTACTAATGAAACAAATCCTGTGTTTCCTGTTTTAACATTCGATGGCGATACTTCTGACATGCTTTGCTCCGAAAGTTAGCTTGTTATATTTCAAGCTTAATTCTGTATGACGATTCATCGTTGTATGAATCACCAATATCCCTACTTCTTAGACTATCAGTTGTTGCCATAAAACTTTACGATTAATTGTAATCAAGATAGAAGTTTATATAACAAAACAATCTATTACGTTGGAAAGCCCTGACATTTGCACCATCATCAAGCACACATTGCTCGCCTTAGGTGCACGGTTATCAAACTAGAGAGTGTTAAGATCAAAAAAGCCCCAAATCAACAGCTTGGGGCTTAACACACATTATTAGTTGCTCATTAACCTAGAACTATCTAATTACTTAGCGCCTAGAGAAGGAGCTGTTTTAGCATGAGTTAGGTATAGAGGAACACACGTCATTAATAGACCACCAACGATGTTACCTAGGATTGTTGGGATAAGGTTGAAGTTCAACCATGTCGCGATACCAAAATCAGCGCCAAGAATCATACCTAGTGGGAATAGGAACATGTTTACCACTGTGTGCTCAAATACGAGTGCGAAGAAGATGAAGATTGGGAACCACATCATTGCTACACGGCCAGATACTGTGCGTGCAGTCATGTTGCCAATCACACCTAGACATACCATAAGGTTACAGAAGATACCGCGTACGAAACACGTGATCCATCCGTCCATACCCATGTTTTCAAAACCTAGGCTACGACCTGTAGAAACAGCAATGAACTTTTGAGCAACAGCGTTTGGTTCTAAAGAGAAGTTACCCGTTAGTGATACTGCAACAAGGAAAGCAACAATCAAAGAACCGATAAGGTTACCAAGACCAACAATACCCCAACAACGTAGGATACGACCCCAAGTAATACCTGGGCGGTTGTCGAATTTCGCTAAAGGTGCAAGGCCGAATACGCCAGTTACTAGGTCATAACCCATTACACTTAGAATGACGAAGCCAACTGGGAACACAAGTGCGCCAACAAGGCCAATACCGGTTTGAACCATTGCTGTAATAGCAACAACAACCGCTAGAGAAAGGATGATACCAGCCATAGTGCTTCGAATCAGAAGATCGCGAGTACTTGTTTTCGTTTTCGCTTCACCCACATCAATCATCGTTTGAACGAATTCAGCTGGTTTGTAATCAGGAGACATAAGGTTGTCCTTAAAAAGTTTAAATTAAAAGTTAAAATTGGATAGGAAAAGGCTCTAGTTGCCGAGTTAAGGCAATATCGAGAACTAGAACCCTTGAACTATCAAATCTTACTCATCCGAAGATTAAGCAGAGATTTCTACAGCGCCTTTGGCAACACGAGCTTTGTACGCTTTCACGTTGAAGTTCTCGTCTTCCATGCACACACCTGTTGCTAGGTTAAAGCGTTGCTTCTTAAGTGGGCTTGCTACCCAAAGCTCTTCTTTGTGCTCAACAATCAAACCACGTGATAGCACGTTAGATTGGAAGTATGGGTCTGTGTTGCTAATCGCGAATACTTCTTCAGCCTCAGTTGGGCGGAAGATAGCCACTTGCTCACCACTAACCAACGCACAAACACCTGTACCTGGGATAATGTCTTCGATCTTACAAACTTTGGTAAATGCCATGATGTCGTCTCCCAATTAAACAGATTCTACGTGAATGATGTCGCCCTGATGCTTTGAAGTAATGGCTTCAGGGTGTTTCTCAGTGAATGTCGCAGGACGGTGTTGTTCACGACCATCTTCAACAAACACAACGTTATCATCGCGGTCATCAGCATTGATGAAGTGTGCAAAGCGCTTAAGTTGAGCTTCGTCGTTGATTGTATCTGTCCATTCACAAGCGAAGTTATCAACTAGGCCAGCAATGTCAGTTTCAAGTTGGTCATTGATACCAAGCTTGTTGTCTACAATCACTTCACTTAGGTAATCAACACCACCTTCTAGGTTGTCCATCCATACCGAAGTACGTTGTAGTGGCGCAGCCGTGCGGATGTAGAACATCATGAAACGGTCGATGTACTTGATTAGCGTTTCTTGGTCTAGGTCGCTTGCCAGTAAGTCTGCGTGGCGAGGCTTCATACCACCGTTACCACATACATACATGTTCCAGCCTGCGTCAGTTGCGATGATACCTAAGTCTTTACCTTGAGCTTCAGCACACTCACGAGTACAGCCAGACACACCAAACTTCATCTTATGAGGAGTACGGATGCCTTTGTAACGGTTCTCGATCATCACGCCTAGGCCAACTGAATCTTGAACGCCGTAACGACACCAAGTAGAACCTACACATGTTTTCGCCATACGAAGTGCTTTTGCGTAAGCTTGACCCGTTTCGTAACCTGCAGCGATTAACTTCTTCCAGATTGCTGGTAAGTCATCTTTCTGAGCACCAAATAGGCCGATACGTTGTGCACCTGTGATCTTGGTGTACAAGTTGTATTCAGCAGCAACATCAGCAAGAACGCTTAGTGCTTGAGGTGTTACTTCACCACCCGCCATACGAGGGATTACAGAGTAAGTACCGTCTTTTTGCATGTTACCTAGGAAGTTGTCGTTGGTATCGTGCAGCTTCACTAATTCAGGCTTAAGGATGTGTTCACCCCAGCAAGAAGCAAGGATAGAACCTGCTAGAGGCTTACATACTTCACAGCCGTAGCCTTTACCGTATTTCTCTAATAGCTCATCGAACGTTTTGATTTCTTCGATGCGAATTAGGTGGAAAAGCTCTTGGCGAGAGTATGCAAAGTGCTCACACACGTCGTTCTTCACTTCAACACCAGCTTTAGCAAGTTCAGCGTTTAGTACTGAAGTCACTAGTGGAATACAACCACCACAACCAGTACCTGCGCCTGTTACTGCTTTGATATCACCGATTGTGTGGTGACCTTCAGCAACCGCTTGAGCGATCTTGCCTTTAGTTACATCGAAACAAGAACAGATAACAGCAGACTCAGGAAGAGAATCCGCGCCAAGTGTTGGCTTTTCAGCACCAGCATGAGCAGGAAGAATCAATGCATCTGGGTGTTCTGGTAGGTCGATTTCGTTCAGCATAAGCTGTAGAAGATCACCGTAGTCAGACGTGTCACCAACCATTACTGCACCAAGCAGCTTCTTGTTGTCTTCAGAAACGATTAGACGCTTGTAAACTTCTTGCTCTTCGTTTTGGTAAACGTAGCTCTTACAGCCAGGAGTACGACCGTTCGCATCGCCGATAGAGCCTACTTTCACGCCCAAAAGCTTAAGCTTCGCAGACATGTCAGCACCTTCAAATGTGCTTTCGTTACCAACAACGTGGTCAACCGCTACCGTTGCCATTTTGTAACCAGGAGCCACTAGGCCGTAGAACGTTTGGTTCCAAGACGCACACTCACCGATTGCGTAGATGTCTTTGTCTGTCGTTTGACAGTGATCATTAATCTCGATACCGCCACGTGGTGCAATACCCAGCCCCATTTGACGAGCAAGTTTGTCTTGTGGGCGAATACCAGCAGAGAATACGATGAAATCAGTTTCTAGCTCTGTACCGTCTGCAAAGCGCATTACGTTACGAGCTTCAGTGCCTTCAGGAGCAATCTCAAGCGTGTTCTTACTTGTATGTACGTTAACGCCCATACGTTCGATTTTTTGACGAAGTTGGTTACCACCCGCTTGGTCAAGCTGCTCAGCCATTAGCTTTGGAGCAAACTCAACAACGTGCGTGGTTACACCAAGAGCTTTTAGTGCGCCTGCAGCTTCAAGACCAAGCAAACCACCACCAACAACCACACCAGATTTAGAATTCTTAGCGGTTGCTTCGATAGCTTTCAAGTCTTCGATTGTGCGGTAAACGAAACAGTCTTTACCTTCGTTACCTTTGATTGGCGGAACGAATGGGTATGAACCTGTAGCAAGGATTAGCTTGTCGTATTGAATTTCACGACCAGTACTTGAGTAAACTGTTTTCTTTTCACGGTTAACGTTAATAGCACGCTCACCGATCAGCATGTTGATGCCGTGTTTCTCGTAGAAGCCTTCTTTAACTAAAGAAAGTTCGTCCGCAGTATGGTGTGAAAAGTAAGAAGAAAGGTGTACACGATCATAGGCTACGCGAGGCTCTTCACAGAAGACTGTGATGTCCATGTTAGCAACGTCTGTCTTCTCGACTAAATCTTCGATATAGCGATGGCCGACCATCCCGTTACCGATTACGACTAGCTTCATCTTGCTCATAAGAATTCCTGAAGGTTATATATTTCTTAACTGAGCGAATAATGAATTATGAAAGAAAATGAAAATATGATGTAAATCAATTACGAAATCGAACTACCCTAAAGGGGTAGGACAAAAGAGGTAGATCTGCTGATTTATCATACGAAGCAAACGAATAACCGTAGGTTTAATAAGGTTTAGCGGGGTTTTATATACACTTTCGTGCAGTAGATAAGATGTTGTAAAGTTTCACAATAGGTTAGCAGTAACACAAGTAAATGACAATCATTTTCACTTGTGGTCATAATAAGTGTAATAACTCATGAAAGCGTTACAGGATCATGAGCAACTATGTATAAATATGAAGAATTTAATGACGCAAAAGACAGTCGCCCTTTTCCATTCCCCACTCATTCCACTCACAAACGGCGCAATTGGTTAACAGATGCTGTTGGTTGTTTAGCAAATGATAGGTTTACATAAAGAAAAGACCGGCACAAAAGTGATCTGATATAGCTTGTTCCTAGTGGTGCTACTGATTAGAGAGCATACGTGGAAGTTTGAACATAGCATGAGGGTTTAGAATTTCAGATAGCAAAAAGGCCAGCATTTCTGCTGGCCTTTCAACTTTGAATAGTGGAGGCGCCTCCCGGAGTCGAACCGAGGTCCACGGATTTGCAATCCGCTGCATAGCCACTCTGCCAAGGCGCCTTCAATAGTGTTTTAAGAGAACAAC
>NZ_JBFRMS010000013.1:101958-195889 GCF_041470505.1 Vibrio sp. 10N.261.55.C5 | reverse complement strand
ACTATTGGGGGTCAGTTCATAGTTGTCGGCTTTTCATCTATCAATTCGATTGAGAAATTGTCAATTAGTTTAAGAAATTATAAATCGCTTTCTGAAATGTGCGTCTAATTAAAAAGACGATTAGCTTGGTTGATAGCCCGTATCTTTTAGAGTCGGATTCTCCGCTGCATTTCGCGCTAAATCATCACACATTTCGTTTTCTCTGTGTCCGGCGTGTCCTTTTACCCAGCGCCAATCAACGTTATGGCGAGCGGTTTCTTTATCGAGCCTTTGCCACAGATCGGCATTTTTAACCGGTTTCTTGTCGGCTGTTTTCCAGTCACGCTTTTTCCAGTTATGAATCCACTGTGTGATGCCTTGACGCACGTATTGGCTATCTGTGGTCAGAATCACAGAGCAAGGTTCTTTGAGGGCTTGGAGAGCAACGACAGCGGCGAGCATTTCCATACGGTTATTGGTTGTTAGCGTGAAACCTTCTGCTAGCGTCTTCTCGACTTTTTTGTAGCGAAGTACGATGCCATAGCCGCCGGGACCAGGGTTGCCTAAACAAGAACCATCAGTGAAAATTTCAACTTGTTTCGTCATGATTTGATACTATTACCTCAAGCACATTATCGGCATAGTCTGACACAGTTATCCTTATGAATACCAGTAGCACTCCAGAACAAAGCACGAACGAAAAAAACAGTTCGAACGAAAATAAGCGCATTGTTGTACTCGATACCGAAACCACCGGTATGAATACAGAAGGTGGCCCTCACTATATGGGTCACCGCATCGTTGAAATTGGTGCAGTAGAGATCATCAACCGTAGGCTGACCGGGCGTCATTTCCACGTCTACATCAAGCCCGATCGTGCGATTCAAGAAGAGGCGATTGGCGTTCACGGTATTACCGATGAATTCTTGATTGATAAGCCTGAATACCAAGACATTCATAAAGAGTTTCTCGACTTTATCAAAGGTGCGGAGCTGGTGGCTCATAACGCGCCCTTCGATACGGGCTTCATGGACTATGAGTTTGAGAAGCTCAACCCAGCGATAGGTAAAACGGATGACTACTGTAAAGTTACCGATACCTTGGCAATGGCGAAGAAGATATTCCCAGGTAAAAGAAACAACCTAGATATCTTATGTGACCGTTACGGTATCGATAACTCGCACCGCACTCTCCACGGCGCATTGCTCGATGCGGAGATCCTAGCCGACGTCTACTTATTGATGACGGGTGGTCAAACTTCGCTGCAATTTAACGCTGGTCAACAGGAAGGTGAAGCCGAAAGCATACGAAGAGTAGAAAGTGGTCGAAAATCCCTAAAGGTTTTACGAGCTACGGCCGATGAAGTAGAAGCGCATCAAAGTCGTTTAGATCTCGTCGAGAAAAGCGGAAGCTGCCTCTGGCGTCAGTAGGGAGAAAGTATGTTAAGGGTATTGGCTACCGGTTGCTTATTGCTGTTAAGTTTTGGCTTACATGCAGCAACAGAATCCGTTATGAGTTTATTGGACAACCGTTTTCGAGTTGATTCCAGTATTGAACAAGTCACCTTTGTGATTTATCGAGCCGATAACTCTAAACCTGTCGTTTTGGTTCGCCCTGATGGCAAGAAATACTACTCTTGGCGCAATGCTGATAATGTCCGTTGGTACGAAGAATCGTCCATGGACATTATCTCTATCGACAATCCGATGCCCGGCCCTTGGCAAGCGATAGGTAAAGTTTCCCCTAAGAACAATATCAAGCTGCTGTCTCATCTTGTTTTGGATGCTAATGAGTTCCCAGATAAGTTGTATCAAACAGAGCGCATCAAATTTACCGCTCGACTGACTTCTGATGGCAAGCCGCTGGTGCTGCGCGATTTTCTCGATCGCGTGAAGCTTAAGGTTACCTTTACTAAGTTTGTTGAAAACGAAGAGTCTTTGGTGAGAGAAGCGCGCCCGGTGCCGGTTGTGATGGGCGAGTTTGCCGATGATGGCGCTGATCTTGATGAAAAGGCCGGAGATGGTGTGTTCACTGTCTCTTTGCCAATTGATATCGAGCCCGGTAAATACCGAGCGCGTATTACCTCTGGTAATGGCGTGTTCCTGCGAGCGCAAGAGCAAGAAGTCTTGGTTTACCCAACACCGATCACTAGCACCTTCATTCAATCACGAAAAGAGGGTTTACCTCATACTATTGTGGTGTCTGGTGAACAGGGGATGATCGCACCGAGCTCGTTAGCGGTTCATGTTGAGCACAAGGCTCCTGATGAATATGTGATGTACAAGCAGGGGCAAGCTGAAGTCGACGCAATGAAAGTCGCTTTAGAGGTGCCTTATAATGGCGATTTAGGAATTTATAATTGGTCAGGGATGGTTTATGCCACTGATGCTTCAAGTCAGCGCCCGCTGATTTTTCCAATTACCGAGCAGTCGTACAGCGTTGTTGAAGATATCGACTTAGCAGAGTCACGACGTCTTCAAGAAGAAGCTCTTGCTGAACAGAAGCGTATCGCAACAGAGTTGATGATCCTTCAAAAACGTGAAGATGACAGACAGCGCAGTATGATCATTATTGCGGTGGGTAATGTGGTCGCTATTCTATTGGGCTTATTGATTTGGTTTGTGGTTCGTAAGGTCAAGGCGAAGAAAAAAGCGTTACCTGAGATGCAGCTCAAGGCGCCCAAGTAACTCGCTTAGATGATTAGACTGTCTAGAGAGAATAAGCTGCTAGACAAAGCATTGGAATTTGTGGCAACGAAATCATGAACAAAAAAACGGGACTCATAGTAGTCCCGTTTTTGTTTCTTTTTCTGGCCTTAAGCGACGTTATCAATCGATTGGTCTGGGTACTGAGATTTTGCTGCAAGCTCCTCTGGTGAGAAGTCATCCACGTTAATCGTGTACAGTCTATGTTCCTCAGCGCTAATCAGAAGATTTGCTTCGTCTTGCGTTAAGATACCTTTCTCAAGTCCCAACTGAGCAACAAGATCAAGTCGTAAGAAGGCACGTTTTTGATGTGTCTCTTTGCAGACTTTGTCGAACAGAGGTTCAGCTTGAAGAATCACTTCTAGCGCTTTTTCAATCTTACCTACTGGGTTGTATTCCGTCGCTTCTAGGTATTGGCCGCGACCTATACGAGAGCGTGTTTCGCTTGGTGTTTGTAGAATGTGCGCAACTTTGCTATCGAGCTTGTCGTTTGGAGCACGACGGATACGACCAAATGGCATTAGCACAACACGAAGCAGACGACCAATCACAGGGTTAGGGAAGTTCGCTAAGAATTCATCAATCGCCACTTCAGTCTGACGTAAGCTATCTTGCATCCCCCAATGTACTAACGGTAGATCTTCAGCGTGGCTGCCTTCACTTTCAAAGCGCTTCAACGTTGCTGAACCGAGGTAAAGTTGACTTAAGATATCACCCAGTCTTGCTGATAAACGTTCTCTACGCTTCAGTGATCCGCCTAGAACTGCCATTGAAATATCAGACAGTAGCGCTAGGTTTGCACTGTAGCGGTTTAGCTGTTGGTAGTAACGCTGTGTCTGTTTATCTGTTTTATTTGAAGGTGTTGGCGCATCAGAACCACGACCATCGGTTAAACCAAACCACAAGCTGCGGACTAGGTTGCTCATCGTAAAGCTAACGTGCCCTGCTAACGCTGAATCAAACTTATCAAGCGCATCGCTGCTTTCAGAATAAGCCGCTTCCATTTCGTTCAGTACGTAAGGGTGACAGCGAATCGCACCTTGACCATAGATGATCATTGAACGAGTCAGGATGTTTGCGCCTTCAACCGTAATCGCGATAGGCGAGCCTTGGTAGCCACGAGCTAGGAAGTTCGATGGGCCTAAACAAATGCCTTTACCACCGACGATATCCATCGCATCAATGATGCTGCGCTGGCCACGGTGAGTACAGTGGTACTTAACGATTGCAGAGATAACCGAAGGCTTTTCACCAAGGTCGATGCCCGCAACGGTTAGGTTACTTGCAGCGTCCATTACATAAGCGTTACCTGCAAGGCGTGCAAGTGGCTCTTCAACCCCTTCCATGCGGCCAATAGGCTGTTTGAACTGACGGCGGATACGAGCGTAAGCGCCAGTTGCAAGCGCGGCAGACTTGATGCCACCAGTTGAATTTGAAGGCAGTGTGATACCACGACCAACCGACAGGCACTCAACCAGCATACGCCAGCCTTGACCGGCCATTTTCTGACCGCCAATGATGAAATCGATAGGCACGAAGATATCGTCGCCTTGCGTCGGGCCATTTTGGAAAGGTACGTTTAGTGGGAAGTGGCGGTTGCCAATCTCTACGCCTTTTAAATCCGTTGGGATAAGCGCACAAGTGATACCAAGATCTTTTTGATCACCAAGCAGGCCATCCGGGTCACGAAGTTTAAAAGCTAAGCCTAATACCGTCGCGACAGGCGCGAGAGTGATGTAACGCTTGTTCCAAGTTAGGCGCATGCCGAGTACTTCTTCGCCTTGCCAGTCGCCTTTACAAACCACACCGTAATCTGGAATAGAGCCAGCGTCTGAGCCAGCTTCTGGGCTAGTTAGTGCGAAACAAGGGATCTCTTTACCTTCCGCTAGGCGAGGCAGGTAGTGGTTTCTTTGTTCTTCTGTACCGTAGTGTTGTAAAAGCTCACCAGGGCCTAATGAGTTAGGTACGCCAACCGTCGATGACAATACACTAGAAACACCCGTCAACTTCTGTAGAACCAAAGATTGAGCGTAAGCTGAGAACTCTAAGCCGCCGTATTTTTTCTTGATGATCATGGCGAAGAATTTATGGTCTTTCAGGTATTGCCATACTTCTGGTGGCAAATCAGCAAGCTCATGTGTCACTTGGTAATCGTTGACCATTTCACACACGGTATTTACTGGACCATCTAAAAACGCTTGCTCAGCCTCAGAGAGTTTTGGGTCAGCAATGTTCTGAAGCTTCTTCCATTCAGGTTTGCCTTTGAACAGCTCTGCTTCCCACCATACTGTGCCAGCTTCTAGTGCTTCTTTTTCTGTCTGAGACATCGCTGGCAGAACTTTCTTAAATAAAGAGAGTGCTTTTTGGCTGATCAGTGTCTGACGAATGGTCGGTACAGCAAAGATCGCAACGGCTAATAGATAGCAAAGCCAGCCAGTAACAGCCACGCCGCCAAACAGTGTGAGTGCTATCATCGCGCAGGTTAGTACAACTAATGCACGCACAAGACTAACTCTATGGTAAAGACAGACGCCTAAGATGACGGTCATGCCGAGTAGGGAGAGCAATATGTTCATGATCGATTTCCTTTTCAGAGATCACTTATTGTTATTAAGTTTTAGGTAAGAGGTCTAACCAGTTAAGTGTAAACAAAATATTAAATATTTGTAAAACTCTAAATTGGATAAAAAGCGATCTGAATAGAGTTAAAATTCTAATTGTGAGAGGTTGGTGGTGAATATTTGGGCGGATCGACAGTGACTGGTTAATAAAGGTGGCAATCTTTGGGCTTAAGTGTCGACACTATTTCATGTTTGTGGGTAAACTCAGTGATATAAAGAGGGGGAACCCCTCAATTCTCGTTTCGCGCAAGTTAAACTGCGCCAAAAAAATAAGAGATAAGCCTTATGTACCAAGACCTAATCAAAAGTGAATTGAACGAAGCTGCTGACGTTCTTAACAAGTTCTTGAGCGATGACCACAACATCGCTCAAATTGAAGCGGCTGCAAGACTGATTGCCGACTCATTCAAACAAGAAGGCAAAGTGCTTTCTTGTGGTAACGGTGGCTCACACTGTGATGCCATGCACTTCGCGGAAGAGCTTACTGGTCGATACCGTGAGAACCGCCCAGGTTATGCTGGTATTGCGATTTCAGATCCTAGCCATTTATCTTGCGTGAGTAATGATTTTGGTTACGACCACGTATTTTCTCGCTATGTAGAAGCGGTAGGCCGTAAAGGTGATGTGCTGTTTGGTTTGTCGACTTCTGGCAACTCTGGCAACATTTTAAAAGCGATTGAAGCTGCTCAAGCGAAAGGCATGAAAACCATCGCCCTAACAGGTAAAGATGGCGGTAAAATGGCAGGTTGTGCAGACATCGAAATCCGAGTTCCACATTTTGGTTACGCAGATCGCATTCAAGAAGTTCACATTAAGATTATTCATATTGTGATTCAACTTGTTGAAAAAGAAATGGAATAGTCGTTTACAGAGATTTAAAGCACAGCTTAGGCTCTGCTGGTTTTAATAGGGAGTAGATTAAACCATGTGTGAATTGCTCGGTATGAGCGCGAATGTGCCAACTGATATTTGTTTTAGTTTTACTGGTCTGATGCAGCGTGGAGGTAACACAGGTCCACACCGTGATGGATGGGGTATCACTTTTTATGAGGGAAAGGGTTTTCGTACTTTTAAAGATCCTAACCCTAGCTGTGAATCTAAGATCGCAGAGTTGGTTCAAAACTACCCAATTAAAAGCCAGGCTGTTGTCAGTCATATTCGTCAAGCCAACCGTGGTGGGGTTAATCTTGAAAATACTCACCCTTTTACCCGCGAACTTTGGGGAAGATACTGGACTTTTGCTCACAATGGTCAGTTAACAGACTACGATGATCTTATCAGTGGTCGTTTCAGACCGGTAGGTGAGACGGACAGTGAGCTCTCTTTTTGTTGGTTATTAAAACAGCTCGAGGATCGCTTTCCTGAACCGCCTCAAGACATGGAAGGCATGTTTCGCTTTGTTGCTGAGTGTTGTGACCAGTTACGAGATAAAGGTGTCTTCAACATGTTGTTGAGTGATGGTGAGTATGTGATGACGTACTGTACCAATCATTTGTACTGGATAACAAGACGCGCGCCTTTTGGCAACGCGAGCTTAATTGATGAAGACGTTGAGATTAACTTCCAAGAAGAGACCACGCCGAACGATATAGTTACCGTAGTGGCAACTCAACCTCTTACATGCAATGAGGAGTGGTTTAGAATGAAGCCTGGCGAATATGCGCTGTTTCATTTTGGTGAGCTGATAGGTAACAACCATCAAGCGTTAGAAGATGTTGCTTACGCACCTAAAAAAGTTGCGAGCCAAGCACCGACTGAGCCATTGAGCTAAAACCTCCGGGTAGTATTATTTGCTCTGAACAAAAGAGAGGCCGCTTACTGAACCAAAAGATCAGTAAGCGGCCTTTTTATTTGATTTAGTTTTTGACGAACTACTCTTCTGCGTAACCGTGCTTGCCCAACGCTATACCGTCTAAGATCGCTTGCCCGTTTACCATTAATAAACGATCTTCAGCGAACCATTTACAGACCATAGGGTAAATGCAGTGTTCTTGAGTCAGCACTCGGCTTGCCAACATATCAGCATCATCATCTTCAAATACCGGCACCTTAGCTTGCAAGATCACAGGGCCGCCATCGAGCTCCTCGGTAACAAAGTGGACGCTAGTACCGTGTTCTTTGTCTTGCGCATCAATGGCACGCTGGTGGGTGTGTAGGCCTGGGTATTTCGGCAACAGAGAAGGGTGGATGTTGACCATTTTCCCTGCATAGTGACGAACAAACTCTGAACTCAGGATTCGCATGTAGCCAGCGAGTACGATTAAATCTGGCTGGTAAGCATCGATCTGAACCATCAATTCATGGTCAAACTCTTCACGTGAACCAAAGTCTTTTGGATTCACTGAATGAGCGTCAACACCTGCGGTTTTCGCTCGTTCTAATCCAAAAGCCTCTGCTTTGTTTGAGAAGACAGCTTTAACCGATGCATCAATCATATCGCTATCGCAGGCATCTAAAATAGCCTGTAAGTTACTTCCGCTTCCTGAAACTAACACAACGATGTTTTTCTGAGAGTGACTGGTTTTATTTGAGTGATTGTTTTTCATAGAGTGGGTCATACGATTGATTAACTGAATTGTTTACAATGTACCTACATAAACTAAGGTTTTCTGCGGGCTAAATAGCAAAATGAGGACCATTAGGTCCTCATTGATTAACTAAGTAAGTGAGCGTATCACTTATTTAATTTCAACTTGCTCTTCGCCAGCTTCAGCGTTTGCGATCTCACCGATAACCCAAGCGTTTTCGCCTTCAGCTTTCAGTAGTTCAACAGCAGCGTCTGCTTGATCTTTAGGTAGAGCAACAACTAGGCCTACACCACAATTGAAAGTGCGGTACATTTCGAATGTCTCCACGTTACCTTTCTCTTGTAGCCAGTTGAAGATAGCAGGCCATTCCCAGCTCTTGCCATCAATGACTGCTTTAGTACCTTCAGGAAGTACGCGTGGGATGTTTTCCCAGAAACCACCACCTGTGATGTGTGAGATAGCATGAATGTCATGCTCTGCAATCATCTTAAGTGCCGATTTGATGTAAATCTTAGTTGGTTCTAGTAGGTGCTCACCGATAGTGCGACCTTCTAGTTCTTCACTCTTATCAGCACCAGAAACTTCTAGGACTTTACGAATTAAAGAGTAACCGTTTGAGTGTGGACCACTTGAGCCAACAGCGATAAGTGCGTCGCCTGCTGCTACTTTAGTGCCGTCGATGATGTCAGCTTTTTCTACAACGCCAACACAGAAGCCAGCAACATCGTAGTCGTCGCCTTCGTACATGCCCGGCATTTCAGCGGTTTCACCACCGATAAGTGCACAACCAGCTTGAACACAACCTTCAGCGATGCCAGAAACAACGTCTGCTGCTGTGTCTACATCTAGCTTACCTGTTGCGTAGTAGTCTAGGAAGAATAAAGGCTCACCACCTTGAACGATTAGGTCGTTCACACACATTGCCACTAGGTCGATACCAATGGTGTCGTGTTTTTTCAGATCCAAAGCAAGGCGAAGTTTAGTACCAACACCATCAGTACCTGAAACAAGTACCGGCTCTTTGTATTTCGTTGGAAGTTCACATAGGGCGCCAAAGCCACCAATACCGCCCATTACTTCAGGGCGACGAGTGCGTTTAACAGCACCTTTAATACGGTCTACTAGTGCATTACCTGCGTCGATATCAACACCAGCGTCTTTGTAGCTTAGAGAAGAAGTATTACCACTCACGGGATAGTCCTCGAACTTAAGTTGGATGTGAAAACGGCGCTATTCTAACAGGGCTTGATTACCAAGAGCAAACGTTTGCGCGGTTTTTTTTATTAGAATAAAGATTCTGAAATAACCTTAGAGTTCGTGTATAATCTACAGGTTTGTTTAAATATTGCCGGAGTTGGAAATGAAAGTTGTTGAAGTGAAACACCCGCTAGTAAAACATAAAATTGGCCTGATGCGTGAAGGTGAGATTAGCACTAAGCGTTTTCGTGAGCTAGCGACAGAAGTGGGTAGCCTTCTAACATACGAAGCGACATCAGACTTTGAAACTGAGCGTGTGACGATTAACGGTTGGAACGGTCCAGTTGAAGTTGACCAAATTAAAGGTAAAAAAGTAACAGTAGTGCCAATCCTACGTGCTGGTCTAGGCATGATGGACGGTGTTCTTGAGCACATCCCAAGCGCACGTATCAGCGTTGTTGGTATCTACCGTGACGAAGAAACGCTTGAGCCAGTTCCATATTTCAACAAGCTTGCATCTAACATCGATGAGCGTATCGCTCTAGTGGTAGACCCAATGCTTGCAACGGGTGGTTCTATGATCGCGACTATCGACTTAATGAAAGAGAAAGGTTGTAAGCACTTCAAGATTCTTGTTCTTGTAGCGGCTCCTGAAGGTATTGCGGCTCTAGAAAAAGCGCACCCAGATGTTGAACTTTACACAGCTGCAATCGATGAGAAGCTAAACGACAAGGGTTACATTGTTCCTGGTCTTGGCGATGCTGGTGATAAGATCTTCGGTACTAAGTAATTCGGTTTCAGCTTAAGTGACTCTAAATCGTTTCTTAACTCGCTGAATTAGCCGTATTAATAGAAAGGGAGAGCATTCGATGCTCTCCCTTTTTTGATCTTGTTAGGTTGTGATTCTTTGGAATCTAGCCTTACCGACTCATTAATCGATTTGAGCTTTATCTACCACAGTGTTGTCACCTAGCTCTTCTGGAAGTACTAGGTTAAGTAGAATCGCAACGATACCGCACAAGCTTACGCCCTGTAGGCTAAAGTCACCGATACCAAAGGCCATGCCGCCAATACCAAAGACTAAAGTAATGCCCACAATCACAAGGTTACGTGATTTATGCAGGTCAACGTTGTTCTTGATGAGTGTGTTAAGGCCCACTGTTGCGATAGAGCCAAACAGTAGAATCATGATGCCACCCATTACAGGAACCGGAATCGTTTGAAGTAGTGCGCCTAGCTTACCAACCAATGCAAGAACGATAGCAGTAACAGCAGCCCAAGTCATGATCACTGGGTTGAATGCTTTCGTCAGCATTACTGCACCTGTTACTTCACTGTACGTAGTGTTTGGCGGCGCGCCCAGCATTGAAGCGGCAATTGTTGCCACACCGTCGCCAGTAATAGTGCGGTGTAAACCTGGTTTTTTAAGGTAATCTTTACCGGTCACGTTAGATATCGCAAGCATATCACCTACGTGTTCAACGGCAGGTGCAATCGCGACAAATACCATAAAAAAGATAGCGTTGATGTTGAACTCTGGCGTTGTGAAGTTTGGCAGTGCTAACCAAGATGCTTGCGCTACTGGAGTGAAGTCTACCGCGCCGTATACCAAGCTGGTGATGTAACCCGCAACAATACCACCGAAGATTGGCAGTAGCTTAAGGAAGCCTTTTGAAAACACACTGATGACAATCGTCACTAACAGTGAAATTGAAGAGATCCACAGGGCAGCGTCTGCATCAACAAGCTGAACCGCACCATCGCCTGTCTTACCTAGCGCCATGTTAACTGCAACAGGTGCAAGACCTAAACCGATAACCATGATCACAGGGCCAACAACGACTGGTGGAAGCAGTTTATGGATGAAGCCAACGCCACGAACTTTAATTAACGCGCCCATTAGTACATACACAACACCCGCTGCCATCAAGCCGCCCATGGTTGCACCAACACCCCAAGTTTGAATACCAAACATGATAGGCGCGATGAAAGCAAAAGAAGATGCTAAGAAGATTGGCACTGAACGGCGTGTAATAAGTTGGAATAAAAGGGTACCGATACCTGCGCCAAACAGTGCAACGTTGGGATCTAGTCCAGTCAGTAGCGGCACTAATACAAGCGCACCAAATGCTACAAACAGCATTTGCGCACCTTGCAGAGCATTTTTCATGTTATGTCCTTAAAAATGGTCGTTATATGAAAAGCGAAAAATAAAATTCGCGGGATTCTATCACTTGGCAATCGATTGCTACACCAAATAGATCAAATTTATTTATCTTAGTGATGTTTTATATCCATCTAAGCCCTAGAAATTCAGTTTATAAGTGAGCGATTTATCATGGCCAGGTGATATTTTGTGGTTATTAAACACAGTGGGCGCTATCGACCTTGCCCCTCAATCCATAGTTGCTTATCATCTAGGCACAAGATTTGAATATTAGGATCAGTATGCGCTACATAGCATTGTTGTTGATGGGACTATTAGCCTCTCCGAGTTATGCCTTAACTCAAGTAGATATTTTTAGTGCTGAAGTTGCGATTAACGCTGAAGACAAACAGCCAGAACAAGTGGCAAGAAATACAGGTATGGAGCAGGTATTGATACGTGCGACTGGCCAAACTGATGTCGCTTCGAATGAGACGATTCAAAAGGCGATGCGCAAGAGTTCGCAGTACATGTCTCAAATGAGTTTTGGCGAAAGCAATGACCAATCAACATTGCGTATGCGTTTTAACGGTGCTCAAATCCGTTCTCTGTTGACTCAAGCACAGTTACCTTACTGGCCTGACACGCGTTCAAACATCCTTGTTTGGCTGGTGGAAGAGGACAACTACGACAAGAACATCGTATGGGAACACTCTAACTCACAGTTAGCAGCTAGCTTACAAGCTAACGCAAAAGAGCGTGGCTTGCCTCTAACGCTGCCTGTGGGTGACTTTGACGATATTACGGGTATTGCGACTTCTGATTTGTGGGGTAGCTTTGTTACGCCAATCAGTAAAGCGAGTCAGCGTTATCCTGTTGATGCTGTGTTGGTGATAAAGGCTCAATCTTCAGGCCTACGTTGGGCTCTATACGATCAAAAGCCAAGTCAATTGACGAGTGCACCAACATCGCCTGTAAGTGGTTCACTATCGGGTAACAGCGACACGACTTCTAAGAAGTTAGTTGACCAAATCAGTAACTACTACGCAGGCAAAAGTGCTGTGACGGTAGCGAGTGAGTCATCAGAATCGATTTTAACGCAGTTTATTAGCCTGAATAATGCTCAAGACTTCTTCCAGTTAGAGAACGCACTTAAGCGTCTAAACTCGGTGGCAAGCCTAGATATTCTGAAGATTCAGAACAACGAAGTCACTTTCCGAATTCACTTATTGTCGACTCAACAAGAGTTTGAGCAAGAAGTAGCAAGTATTCGCCAAGTTGCGAAGGTTGAAGAATCTTACATTGAGCCTGAAGTGAGCCCTGAATTTGAAACTCAAGACAACACAATGTCTGTAGGTGATGATTCAACAGACGCTGCTGAAGTCGTTGGTGACGAAACTGACTCAGGCGTACAAGTGATTAAGGGCAACGAGGTATCTGAGGATGCTGAGCTAACGAATACGCCTGACACAACGTTAGAGGATTCTAGTACAGAAGATCTAACCATCACTGCGCCAGTACATGCTAAGCCAAGCTTGGTATACGAGTGGGTTCGCTCATAATTGTCAGCTGACATGACTGATTGAAATGAAAACTTGAAAAAAGCCCTGCAAGAGCAATCTCGCAGGGCTTTTTGTTTGTAAGCGGTCAGTTTAAAAGCATGGGCTCAATATTATTGCTCGAACTTAGCTTTCTCTCTCTTTTCTACTTCGGAAAGGCGCTTCAACTTGATGCCTAACTCTTTGGCTCTAAAGCGAGTAAATAAGATATTGCCCGCGAAACCTAGAGTCGTCAGAAGCAGTTCTACAGCCGCTAATAAACGTTCACCATCGTCTACATACAAGATAGTTAATGCGTGTAGGAAATAGAGCATCAAGACGAAATTTGCCCATGCGTGCGTATAAGGTTTTCCTGCTAAAATGCCCGGTAATGGCAATAACAGCGGGATAGCCCAAGCAATCGCCAGTGTGACATTACTGAGATGAGGGTGCGGTGAAAGCGTCATCTGCCAAGCCACCACCCAGAATAACAGTGACAAGTTGCCCGCTAAAGCAAGGTAGCGAAATAGCTTGGTTTTGGGAGACATAGCCTTCTCTGGCATATACATCATTGAGAAATTCCCTTCTGATTTATTGCGATGCGCGCTAGGCGTTTACCTAGGTTTTGCGCCAACTCAATCTCTTCTTTGCTAAGTGAAGCGCTCTCTCCAGTACTGCTTGCACCATAAGGCGTACCACCAGTTTGAGTGGTGTGCAGCGCCGGTTCTGAGTAGGGGATGCCCACGACTAACATGCCGTGATGAAGCAGGGGCAACATCATGCTTTGTTGTGTTGTCTCTTGACCACCATGCAATGATGAAGAAGAGGTAAATACACAACCTGGCTTATCGATGAGATCACCATTGATCCACATTGATGTCGTGCTATCCCAAAAGTGCTTCATTGGCCCGGCCATGTTACCAAACCAAACCGGACTGCCTAGCGCCAAACCATCACAAGATCGAAGTTCTTGTAACGAGGCAATAGGATCGGTTGGTTGATAACGCGAATCAGGCTGCTCTTCTACTGTGTACACGTCGTTCACCGTCCTTAGCATAGCTTCGCAGTTCGGGATGGATTCAACCCCTCGTGCAATCTGCCTTGCTAGAGCTTGTGTGTTGCCGTGGCGACTGTAATAAAGAACAAGAATGTTAATGCTCATATTGGATTACAGAATCTCTAGCACTTGCTCTGGAGGACGACCAATTTTTGCTTTGTTGTTCGCGACAACGACTGGGCGCTCAAACAGTTTTGGATTGGTTGCCATCGCGGCGAAAAGATCTTCATCAGTAACTGAAGCATCGCCAAGGTTTGCTTCTTTGTAGTCCGCTTCTTTGGTGCGCATCATGTCGCGAACACTGTCAAAACCAAGCTGAGTGAACAGTACTTTCAGCTGTTCAACTGTTAACGGAGTCTCCAGGTATTTGATGACCTCTGGCTGTACGCCGTTTTCCTGAAGCACTTCTAGAGTTTGACGGCTCTTTGAGCAGCGTGGGTTATGATAAATCACGACAGACATGGTTCTTCCTCATTATTATTTTTGATTTAGTTGTTTAGCTGAAGCCACCAGGGGTGACTTCTTTTTTGTGTAACGTTGAGCTTTCTTTTTATTCTGGTAACGAGCTGTTACCAGTAAACACTCTATTGTAGCGACAAGAAGCGCTCTCGTTGAATCATTAGCTGATCAATTCGAGCGTCGTAGCGTGCTTGTTTTAGGCTTCCTAATTCTGCGATTTGGCTTGCTTGCGTGTAGTACTGAATCGCTTTGTTCCAGTTGGCTTGCAGTGCCAAAATTTCTGCACGAGCAGCCAGTTCTTCGTCGCTATTACCAAGGCTCGTATTTACTTTTGAAAGTAAGTGCCAGCCATTGGTGTCATTCGGGTTATCGTGCGTGTAACGCTGCAATACGCGAACCGCTTCTTGAAGATCTTCATTTTCAATCAGTGCGTTGGCGTAGTTAATGGTCAGAACCGGGTTGTTTGGTTGACGAACCAGTGCCGATTTAAGTTCTTTAATCGCAATCTCAGGCTGCTTCTTCTCGATGTGCAGATCCGAAATAGCATCTAGATAAAACAGGTTGGTTGGATCGCTGTTAATCAGCTTGTTCAGGATGGGCTCTGCTTTGTCTAATTTTTTAGAGTCTAGGTAAACCAGTGCTTGGCCATATTCTAATGACGGAACCAAAGCTTTAGGGGCTTTCTTTAGCTGACGCTCAAACCAATCAAGAGCAGCATCATTATTAATGCCAGCATAGCGCGCAACAATGCGGGCTCTTGCTAGGTGGTAGTCCAGAGAGGGAGCCAGTTTCAGTGGCGGGTAACTACGAGCACGAGCACGTGAATCGGTAATTCGGTCTTCTGGTAATGGGTGAGTCAGTAGCATTGGCGGTGGTGTGCTCGCATAGCGATATTCATCAGCTAAACGGCCAAAGAAACGTGGCATCGCATTCACATCAAACCCAGCTTTTGCTAGCGTGTTGATACCAAAGCGGTCGGCTTCTTTTTCATTACTACGGGTGTAGTTGATTTGGCTTTGCATATTACCCGCAGTCGTTGCCGTTAGGGCTGCAATGCCGGCTTCAGGAGCTGCAATTGCCAGTAATACAGAGGCTGCTAGCGCTGCAATGGTTGCTGGAGAGCGGCGCGCTTGGTCTTCCATACTACGCGCTAAGTGACGTTGGGTTACGTGCGCGATTTCGTGCGCTAATACAGAAGCTAATTCACTTTCAGATTGTGCATGCAGGAATAGACCTGAGTGCAAAGCAACATAACCACCAAAGAAAGCAAAGGCGTTGATGTTGCGGTCACGGATCATAAAGAACTGGAAAGGTGTCTTTACATCATTTGCGTTCGCGACCAGACGATGGCCAAGAGTATCAATATATAGATTTAGAACTGGGTCGTTTACGATAGGCTGGCTACTTCTGATGATGCGCATGTAGGCATCACCATAGATAAGCTCTTGGTCGATAGTGAGTGTGCCGCCAGCAGCGGTACCGATATCTGGTAGCTCCAAACTATTGGTATTCGCCATAGTTGGGGTGCTTAATGTAGCTGCGATGCATAAGCAAGCAATTGAGCGAGCGCGTTTAAACATATTAGTCAGTAATACTCCGTTTCTTCTGACAGTAAGACAAGTGCAATGGAAATTGGTTCTTTATCTGATTTAACCTTTGCCAAGTGCGTGCGCTATCATGAAGGAGGATGAATGAATGATGGCGCGTTTTCAAAAACAGATTACAATACGACCCTTATAATAAGCATCGAGCTCAAGAATGACACCTAATATTCTAGATTTACGCCAAGAGCGCTGTCCAATGGCGCTATTATTAGCCAAGCGTCACAGTGTAAAGTTAGAAGTAGGGCAGTCATTGTCAATTTATGTGTCTGATAACAGTTCGATGAAAGATATTGTTACTTATTTGTCTAAGCAAGCCTATGACGTCATCACTGAGGTTTGCTCTAATTACCATCATCTCCTCGTCACTAAAAAGGAATTGCAGTCAGATGCTTGAAATGGTCAATCGTTGGTATAAACGACGTTTCTCTGATCCCCATGCTGTCAGTTTGGTTGCCATCATTCTCTTCGGCTTTATTACGATCTACTTCTTTGGTCACCTAATTGCACCACTCTTGGTTGCGATTGTGTTGGCTTATTTGCTTGAGTGGCCTGTTACCCAACTTCAAAGACTCGGTGTTCCAAGAACGCCTTCGGTGATGTTGGTGATCATGATGTTCTTTAGCCTGATGTTGCTGGCGCTGTTTGGTTTAGTGCCTACCATTTGGGAGCAAGTGGGTAACCTCATCAATGATATTCCAAGTATGTATGGCGGCTTACAGAAGTTCATCGCGACGATTCCTGAGCGCTATCCTGAGTTAGCAAACTTGCAGATCGTTGAATCGATTGTGTCTAACGCGAAAAACAAAGCATTAGGCTTTGGTGAAAGTGTTGTTAAAGGTTCTTTGGCTTCTCTTGTGAGCTTGGCTACGCTTGCGGTTTACTTGATTCTTGTGCCGCTGCTGATCTTCTTCTTATTAAAAGATAAAGAAGAGATGATCAGCATGGCGAGTGGCGTGTTGCCTAAAAACCGTCGTCTAGCGACCAAGGTTTGGGTTGAGATGAACCAACAAATCTCGAACTATATTCGCGGCAAGGTCCTTGAGATCTTGATCGTCGGTGGTGTCAGCTACGTGACCTTTGCGATTCTAGATTTACGTTATTCAGCTCTGCTGGCTGTCGCGGTTGGCTTCTCGGTACTGATTCCTTATATCGGTGCGGCGGCTGTGACCGTTCCTGTCGCGATTGTCGGTTTGTTCCAGTGGGGATTAGAACCTCAGTTTTACTGGTTGCTTCTCGCTTACGGTATTATCCAAGCGCTAGATGGTAACGTGCTCGTTCCTGTTCTTTTCTCTGAAGCGGTGAACCTGCACCCAGTGGCCATTATTGTTGCCGTGTTAGTGTTTGGTGGACTGTGGGGATTCTGGGGCGTGTTCTTTGCTATCCCGTTGGCAACGTTAGTTAAGGCGGTTTGGAATGCCTTACCGAGTCACGCATTAGACGATGACCCCGAACATCAAAAGTAATTGATCTTGTTATAGAAAAAGGCCGAACATCCATGATGTTCGGCCTTTTTGCTCTTAGCTTAATAATTAGCTTAATAATTAGCTTAATGAGTGTTGCTATTGCCTTAGAAAGTGATGAATCTAAGTCATTAACTCACTCAAATCGCCCTTAAGCTTCTTGATTGAAGTAATCTAGAACCACTTCGTGGTGAGTCTTAGTCTTGAACTTGTTGAAGACATGTTCAATCTGACCTTCTTCATCAATTAGGAAGCTAATACGGTGCAGACCGTCGTAGATTTTACCCATGAATTTTTTCTCGCCCCAAACGCCAAACTGTTCAGCAACGCTGTGGTCTTCATCAGATAGCAGGGTGAAGTTTAGAGATTTCTTCTCAACGAAGTTTGGTAGACGTTTTACTGGGTCAACACTCACACCTAGAACAACCACGTTTAGGTCATCAAGCTGTGTTTTGATATCACGCAGGCCTTCCGCTTGCACAATACAACCTGGAGTCATTGCTTTAGGGTAAAAATAGAAAAGTACTTTTTTACCTTTGAAGTCACCAAGAGATACGATATTGCCATCTTGATCTGGAAGAGAAAAAGCAGGTGCTGGAACACCAGCCGTTAGCGTATTCATGACATTTCCTTTTTAAAGACTGTTTTTGATAAAGTTGAGCGAGCCTTGGACTGATAGGCTCTGACACAGCGAATCGAATTCTTCTTGTAGCTGCATCAAGTTACATTCTGATTGCACAGAAGCGGTAATAGAGATATGGAATTGGTCGTTGTCGAGTTGAACCTTAGATTTATTGATGGTTCGTGCACTTAACGAATCGAGGCCGATGTTTCGGTCTGCGAAGAACTGGGTAAACTGCTCAGTAAGTCCGATTTTATCGTCTGACTCAACGAACACCTCTACTGTGTAAGAGTTCTCAATAACATCATGAGTTGAGGTTCGCTTCATAATCGTAATCAAGTCGTGCTCTTGTCCAAGCAAGGGCAAGGTGGTTTCAACGCGGGTAATGTTGTTTGCCTTTCCAGACAGCAGCATGATAAGCGTAAATTCTTCGCCAAACAGGGCGATACGGCTATCAATAATGTTACAGCCTGATTGGGTGACTAAATGAACCACTTGGTTGCATACACCTGGGCGATCAGTGCCCACAGCTGTGATTACTAGATGTTGAGTCATAAAATCACGTCTCTTTATATTCCATTGATTCATGCATGTTAGCACAGTTAGCTCGTGGAATAAGCGTGCGTGCGGGGCTTTTTATGTGCGACCTTGCTTCGAACATGCAACCAATGATAAGAATATCGAGCGCGTTAAAAAATGAGATAGAGCGATGAGAGCACAGCTTACTTGTTACTGACATCCAGTGATGTGCTATCCGCTAGATTGAGTGCAGGTTACCCAAATTCTAGGTAGAACGCCGTTAGAAGTCGTTTTACCTCAAACATACGACAATATTTAATGCAGATGTTGCCGGTAAGCCATTTTAATGTCTTGTGTTTATTGATTGGCTTACAGTAACATGCAAAAAGAATAAATTAAGGGAGATAGACATGTTTTCAGGAAGTATCGTTGCGCTAGTTACGCCATTTAATACAGATGGTGAAGTGGATTTCGACAGCCTTAAAAAGTTAGTTGAGCACCATATTGCTGCAGGTAGTGATGGTCTGGTTGCGGTTGGCACAACAGGTGAGTCTTCAACACTCACTATTGAAGAGCATGTCAAAGTCGTCAACAAGATCGTTGAATTTGCTGATGGTCGTATTCCCGTTATCGCTGGTACAGGTGCAAATGCAACTCATGAGTCTGTTCTATTCAGCCGTTTGTTGAATGGTTCTGGTATTGCTGGTTGCCTGAGCGTAACGCCTTACTACAACAAACCGACTCAAGAAGGTTTGTACCAACACTACAAAGCGATTGCTGAAGTCAGTGACGTTCCACAAATTCTATACAATGTTCCAGGTCGTACTGCGGTAGACTTGTTGCCAGAAACGGTTGCTCGTCTTGCTGAGATCGAAAACATCGTTGCACTGAAAGATGCGACGGGTGATCTCGACAGAATTGCAATTCACCGTGAACTTTGTGGCGAAGACTTTATCTTACTAAGTGGTGATGACTTAACAGGCCTAGAATTTGTTAAGCGTGGTGGCGATGGCGTGATCTCTGTAACGAACAATGTTGCAGCCGCTGATATGGCAACCATGTTCAAGCTAGCAAAAGAAGGTAAGTTTGAAGAAGCGGAAGCGATCAATGAGCGTTTGATGCCTCTACATAAGAATTTGTTCGTTGAGTCTAACCCTATTCCCGTAAAATGGGCGGTTCATAAAATGGGTCTGATTGCTGAAGGTGGCTTACGTCTACCGCTGACTGAACTGTCAGAGCCAGCTCAACCTGTTGTTGCTCAAGCAATGACTGAAGCGTGCATTTACTAAAACGTATGAAGTGATGCCGAAGCGAACCTTCGGCATTTAGGAGTATAAATGAAGTATTCTCACCAGCTAGTGATTGGGTCACTGGCTGTTTTCGTTCTTACAGCATGTTCTGGCAACCCGACTCAACGTCGCCAAGCCAAAGATGATTTCGAATACTTAGAAACACCTGAGTTTTCACAATGGCAATTGCCTGTAGATGCTCAGCCTCAGTTCTACCCAAATTTTGACATCCCAAGCGGGGAATTCAGTGGTGGTACTGGTCGTGAAGTGGATATTCGTCCACCGCAACAGGTTCTTGAACTGATCCCGGGTGCTCGTGCTGAGCGTCAAAACGGTGAAGTGACACTATGGCTTCTTCGCGCAGAAGAGGCAGACCGCGTGTGGCAAACGGCTGTAGATATGCTGTCTCAACGTGGTATTGGTATTCGTGAGCAATCAGAGAATGAGATTGAGACCGATTGGGTAACTTGGGTTTCTGAAGATGAAGACGTAGAGATTGGTAGTCGTTACTCTATCTCTCGCTTCCAAGCAAACAACCGTCATGGCTTCAAGATTAATCTGATTGATTGGCGTGAAGGTACTGAAGAGAAAACAGTAACGGCAACCAATAAAGAGCGTTACAACGCGTTCCTGACCAACCTAGTTATGGCTAAGTACGATGAAAACCTTCGTGCTGAAGCGGCGCTGAAAGCGCAAGAGTTGGTGAAGCGTATTCCAATTTCAATGGGTGCTGACCGTAGTGGTTTCCCTGTGATTATTGCTCGTACGCCATACAATGTATTCTGGCAGCGTCTGCCTAACTTGTTGCCTGAAATGGGCTTTGAGCTTGAAGAACGCAATCAATCTCAGGGTACGGTGAAGGCGAAGTACGCAGCACCAGATGATGAGTTCTGGGAAGAAATTGGCCTACAGCCTATCGACTTAGCGCCAGGCACTTACAACTTCCTATTTGGTGACCTTGGCAACCGTACGTCAATCAACGTAACGGATGCATCAGGTAAGCCAGTAGAAGAAGAGCTGCTTAAGTCTATGGTTCCGGTATTAGCGCATATTGCTGACCAAACCAAAGATGACAAAGAAGCGAAAGCTGAGTAGTCATTCAAGCCGTCACAAGCTGAGTTAAATCAGCCTTGTGATTAGCAAAAGCAAATAAAAAAGAGGACACACTGTGTCCTCTTTTTTATTGTATTCGTTGTCATCAGGCTACATTGGTCAATCAAGCTGATTAGCCAAAGCAAAAGGCTATGCGTCTTTATTGTCTTTGGATTCTTCTTTTTCAGCTTTCTCTTGGTTAAGTTTATCCGAGCGATTGAGCTTATCTAAATCTCGCTCAGTTTTACCACGCCCCGTCAGATCCATATTGGCTGTCTGTTTGAGCGCTGCGATGTTACCCACAACAACGCTCACTACGATGATGATGATAACCCAAGGGTTTGTAAGCCACTCCAACATAAGCGCTCCTAATGACTGATATTCGCTACGAAGCGTGCATAGATCTCGTCTAGCTGCTCCATAATAATCTCATACCCTAATACTGGCTTAGATTGGAGTTGCTTGCCAAGTAAAGTCGGAGATAACTGTGATAAACACGACTCCGATACTTTGCGATGGCTGATATGCCATGGTTCGATCGCCACACCACCCAAATCTTGGCTGTAAGGAAAGAAGAAACCAAATTGTGCAGCATGAACTGATAGCCATTGGTAAAACGATTGCTGGTGGCCAGTAAGGTATTCCCATGGTTCTAATTGCAGATGTATGCCTTCAGGTAAGTGGTTACGAGCAAAGACATCGAAGTCACAACCCCAATGATGACGACTCGCGCCGGGAAGCGCAGACCATCTCAGGATAGCCGATAGCTTTTGTTGTTCGGTCAGTTTTGAAGCATCAAGAGGTTGGCTTTCTGAATCTAATATCGGAGCTTCGCCAGAAAACTTACGGTTCCAAATCAGAGATTGCCTTTCATAGTCGCGAAAGCCACTGGCAATCTCCATTTTAAAACCAGCGAGCTGAGCAGCTTCAATCAAATTATTCAGGTCATTCTTAACCTCACTGTGGACCAAGAAGGTCTTGGTGCCGATCAGGCTAGGCTCTAGATGAGAATCTGATTGTCCGGTAAGCTGCTCTGGTGTCATAACGAGTCTCTCAATAATTGGATGCTATGAATCGCTGATGAAAGACTATTTAGCGAATAGGTTCACTAATGTTCTTTCGTACATGTCAGTTAGCTTTTCTAAATCGGCTACCTTCACGCATTCGTTAACCTTGTGAATCGTTGCATTCACAGGGCCTAGTTCAACCACTTGTCCGCCCATACGTGCAATAAAGCGACCATCAGATGTACCGCCAGTCGTTAGCAGTGCTGGTTTCACATCATTGACGTGACCCACTGCATCAACAATAGCATCAAGCAGTGAACCTGCGTCTGTTAAGAACGGGTCGCCATTGAATGTCCATCTTAGGTCGTATTCGAAATCATACTTGTCGAGTGTCGTTGTGATGCGCTCAACGATGATGTCGTTGCTTAACTCTGTACTAAAGCGTAGGTTAAACTGAACATTAAACTCACCAGGGATCACGTTTGAAGCACCAGTACCCGCACTCACATTTGGAATTTGGAAACTGGTTGGCGGGAAGTAATCATTACCTTTATCCCACTCAGTTGTTGCTAGCTCATTAATAGCAAGCAGAGAGCTGTGTACTGGGTTGTTTGCTAGGTGAGGGTAGGCAACATGACCTTGTGTGCCTTTAATCGTTAGGTCGCCAGTGATAGAGCCACGACGGCCGTTCTTCACGACGTCACCCACGAACTCAGTGCTCGATGGTTCACCAACGATACACATATCGATGTTTTCACCGCGCGCCATTAATGCTTCAACAACACGTACAGTACCGTTGATGAAAGGACCTTCCTCATCTGAAGTGATCAGGAAACCAATTGAGCCTGTGTGGTCTGGGTGTTTGGCAATGAACTGCTCGACGGCAACAATCATTGAAGCCAGAGAGCCTTTCATATCAGCAGCGCCACGGCCATGTAGGAAACCGTCTACGATAGTCGGTTCGAATGGCTTAGTGTGCCACTGTTCGATTGGGCCTGCAGGTACCACATCAGTGTGACCAGCAAAAGCAAACAGAGGCGCTTCAGTACCACGACGAGCCCAGAAGTTGGTCGTATCTTCAAATACCATCACTTCGATTTCAAAACCGAGTGCTTTTAAGCGTTCAATCATCAGGTCTTGGCAGCCTGCATCTTCTGGTGTTACCGATTGACGGCTGATTAGGTCTTTTGCCAGAGCCAAAGTTGGGCTATCTGTCATCCTTGAATTCCTTGTTTAAATAAAACGTCTAGTCATTAATTTTTAGGCGCTGATTCACTGATCAACGTCCTGTTGTCTGTCTATGTAAATACAACGATCTAAGCAAAAATAGCCGCGTATTGGTCGGCTTTAAATCCGATGTGAAGCTTACCCTCAACTTTTAAGATTGGGCGCTTGATCATGGCAGGTTGTTCAACAAGCAAAGTCACCGCTTTTTCTTCTGTTAGGGTGTCTTTCTGTTCTTGAGAAAGTTGGCGATAAGTCGTACCACGTTTGTTTAGCACAAGCTCCCAACCTAGCTCAGAGCAGAAGCTTGTTACTAGCTCTTCTGTGATGCCTTGTTTGCGATAATCGTGAAATTCGAACTCGATACCTTCAGCTTCGAGCCATTTCTTTGCTTTTTTAATGGTGTCGCAATTTGGGATACCAAACATGGTGATAGTCATTATTCTTCCTTTGAGTGATTTTATTTCATTGTTATGGGTTGAATCCTATCAGGAAGCAGCAACTCAGACAAAATAGAGTGATGAATATTTCATAGAGTGAAAAAAAAGCGTAAGAAAATGTCACTATTGGAGACTTATTGATCAGCCTCAACATGTTGTCAGCGAAAAAAGAAATAATTGAGCTGCACATATATAGGAGGTGTCAATGGAGTTGAGTCCTGTTTTTGCAAGGCGGCTATATTTAGCATTGTTAGTGGAAAGCCTTGATAGGCCAAATGTGCCTAAACTCATCGAAAAAACGGGGTGGCCTCGTCGTACTATTCAAGATGTACTCAAGGCGTTACCGGGGATCGGTATCGAACTTATGTTTGTTCAAGATGGGCGACGTCATAATGATGGCTATTACCAGTTATCCGACTGGGGGCCATTTGACAGTCAATGGGTTATCCAGCGTAAAGGCGATATAGCAACAAGCCTTGGATTTAGTGCATAAGCCAGCGAAAGCTGGCTTTCTTTTTTTAGAATAGAAATAGTAGGGAGCATCTCGCTAATATGAGTTGTGAGCTACCCCATTACGTTTCTATTTACTTACACAGATAGGCAGTTCCCAGCATAGTCACGGATGTGGAAAAATCTTGGGGAAGTGTGAATATCACGGTATCTGCGCCTAGCTCAATCGTATTCGACTTGAGTTGATTCATGGCGCCTTGAATCAATGTGTCATTTGGGTAAAACAGGTAGTTGTACCAATGGCCTTCGCTGCCTGTGACTTCCCCTTTATACTGACATTTATCGATATTAATCACGCCATGGTAATCCATTTGCACGTTGGCAGCTTCGCTATGAGGCGTTGATGTCGGTGTCGTGCAACCGAGTAACACGCTACTCATAGCCAAAGCGATTAATTCCTTTTTCATACGCTTATCCTGTTATTTCATCAAATAAATCGCGAAGCCTACCCAGCTTGCGAACAGTAGTAACCACGGCAGTTTAGTGGCGTGATTTGATGGTGTTTCAACACTTGTTTCGATCGTGTCTTCTTGGTGTTGATTAGCTTGTTGAGTCTGTTTTTCTTTCTGTACGCGCTTCTTCGCTTTATCGGCTTGGCGGCTGCGTTCTTTTTGCTGTTTCTTGTACAGTGCGATGCCTTTCTCGATACCCTGAGCAATCAGTTTAGTTTGTTCTTTGGTTTGAGCTGGCTTTTGAGTCGCTTTGGCTATCTTCAGTGCTTCCTGTTGAGATTCAACAGAGGGCGTATTAGTTTTGTTTTTCATACTGAGTTCGACAATTAAAACGGATTGGCTACTAAGATAACGCAAAGCTAGTTAAGTATGAATGATTTGCGTTAAAGTGTTGGTTTGAAAATAAGTGAAAGTGAGATTTGTGCGGTACTCCATAGAACAATACGACAAGCACGGCTTTTTGAAAGCTCCAATCTTGCTCTGGCTAGGTTGGTTGTTTCTTGCGAAAGCCTTGGTCGTTTTCATTGTTGCAGGCGCAAGCCGAGAATCGGGAACCGATATTCTTGAGATAATCTACCCAGACCATCAGATGTTTTATGTCGGGATCGCGTTGAGTGTGCCTAGTTTGCTGCTGATGTGGTTATTTGGGCTAAGATCGCCAGATAGAAAGCGCCTTAACAAAGTCGTGTCATGGGGACGTTGGGTTACCATGATGGCTATCTTGGCACAGGGCTCCCATACGATTTATTTAATCTATTTGGATAACGGATGGTTCCGTTGGTCAAATGGCATCACCCTATTGTTGCTGCTGTGGTTAGCGCTTTATCTAACCAATAGCCATGCTGCAAGGGATTGCTTTAAAGTGGTTGAGCTCGAAGACTGATTCTCATCAAAACATTTGTCCCATTCACAATTATACTTAGAAGCTAAAACTGGAAGGAATAATCTATGCTTAATGTTTCAAATGAGCAGCCTAACGTTCAAAGTGCTATTTTGCCTGAAGCTGGGCCTTTCGCGCTTTACGTTCAACTTAAAGTGAACGCTAATACTGCTAATGTACTAGCAGAAATTCAAAAGCTTCCGACTCTAATCGACGAACTAAACCAAACTCAGCCTGATGCGAACTTAACGGCATCGGTTGCGTTCTCAAAAGCTTTTTGGGATAGGTTCGAGCAAGCAGCGCCCGCTGATTTGATCGACTTCCCTGTGCTGGGTGAAGGTGATATCACAGCACCGAGCACACTGTCTGACGTTCTGATTCACTGTCATTCAAACCGACATGATCTGCACTTCTTTATCTTGCGTAAATTGCTATCTGAAGTAGCAGCTGATGTTGAAGTGGTTGATGAAACTTATGGTTATCGCTTCCTAGACTCTCGTGACATGACAGACTTTGTTGATGGCACTGAAAACCCGAAAGACGCACAACGTGCTGAAGTCGCTATTGTGCCTGAGGGTGAATTCGCTGGTGGTAGTTATGTAATGGTGCAGCGTTTTGTGCATAACCTGCCAGCTTGGAATCGTTTGAATGTATCGGCACAAGAGAAAGTGATTGGCCGAACTAAACCTGATTCAATTGAGTTAGATGATGTTCCTGCGGCGTCTCACGTTGGCCGTGTGGATATCAAAGAAGAAGGCAAGGGGCTTAAGATTGTTCGCCACAGTCTACCTTACGGTACTGCTACGGGCGACCACGGCTTATTGTTCATTGCTTACTGTAACGTTCGTCATAACTTCGATGCGATGTTAGAGAGCATGTACGGCGTAACTGATGGCAAAACAGACCAACTGCTTCGCTTTACTAAAGCGGTGACTGGCGCGTATTACTTTGCTCCTTCAACTGAGATGTTGAGTGCATTAACGATTAAGTAAGTCGTCTCAAAAAGAATAAACAAAGGGAGCCTCAGGGCTCCTTTTTTATTAAAGCTTTATATGAATTGGTCGATATAAGAGCAATCGTGAGTTTTATTCCTCTTTTTGTAAGCGAAGGTCTATGGCTATAACTGTCAATACGAATGTCTCGGCGTTAGTGGCTCAGAGAAACCTCTCTAACGCTAATAACATGCTGAACCAATCTTTGGAGCGCTTAGCTTCAGGGAGCCGTATTAATAGTGCAAAAGACGATGCGGCTGGCTTACAGATCTCAAATCGATTAGAAGCACAGATGAGTGGCATTGATGTTGCTGTTCGAAATGCTAACGACGGTATCTCCATTATGCAGACTGCAGAAGGGGCGATGAATGAAACCACTAATATCATGCAGCGCATGCGAGACTTATCCCTACAAGCGAGTAACGGCTCGAATAGTTCATCGGAACGAATCGCTATTCAAGAAGAAGTCACCGCGTTAAATGACGAGCTGAATCGAATTGCCGAAACCACTTCATTCGGTGGTAAAAAACTCCTTAACGGCAGTTTTGGGCACACCTCGTTTCAAATCGGCGGCAGTTCGGGCGAAGCTGTGCAGATTGGTTTGAAAAGCATGCGTACTGATGACATCAACATGGGCGGCTTTAGCTACGTTGCTAATGGCATGGCCAGTGATTCATGGGAAGTGAAATCAAACCAGAATGATATGACGATGTCGTTTACGGATCGTTTTGGTCAGCCTCAAGAGATCACCATTAATGCGAAAGCGGGCGATGATATCGAAGAGTTGGCGACTTACATTAATGGTCAAACGGATCTCTTATCGGCTTCTGTTAATGATGACGGACAACTTCAGATTTATATGTCAGGTGAAGATACCGCGGGTACCATCTCTTTTTCAGGTTCATTAGCCAGTGAGCTTTCGATGTCAGTGGGCTATTACGAGTCAGTTAATGACATCAATGTAACGGATGTGGGTGGTGCTCAGCGCGCCGTCTCTATTTTGGATACGGCGATGAAGTATGTCGATAGCCATCGCTCTGAATTAGGGGCAATGCAAAACCGCTTTGATCATGCCATTAACAATCTTGAAAACGTTCATGAGAATTTGGCGACATCAAACAGTCGAATCAAAGATACCGACTACGCCAAAGAAACCACTCAAATGCTCAAGCAACAAATACTGCAGCAAGTGAGCACAACGATACTCGCTCAAGCCAAGCAAGCGCCGAATCTAGCTTTAACGTTATTAGGTTAATGAATTACCTACAATCTTATAAAAGCATTTCAGCTTGGCCGGTGCTTTTTGGCGAATAAAAATACAATTTCTCACTCGACTGACTTCCCGGCAACTTTAGCGATTTTCTCATCTTTTTTCGATAATTTTACGACCAGTCACGCTTTCTCCTGTTTTACCGCTATTTCTTTAAATTTGTTGTTTTTTTCCTAAAGGTTTCGCCAATCACGCCGTTATTAAAAGTAACTTAGAGATAACTACTTGGTTTTCCGAGACGTCGGAAACCGCTATACCGGAAAATCAATTGGAGAAGTCACCATGGCAGTGAATGTAAATACAAACGTTTCAGCGATGACAGCGCAACGTTACCTAAACAATGCAAACAGCGCACAACAAACATCAATGGAGCGTCTAGCTTCTGGCTCAAAAATCAACAGCGCAAAAGATGACGCTGCGGGTCTACAAATCTCGAACCGTTTGAACGTTCAAAGTCGTGGCCTTGATGTTGCTGTACGTAACGCGAACGACGGTATCTCAATTGCACAAACTGCTGAAGGTGCAATGAACGAGACGACTAACATCCTGCAACGTATGCGTGATTTGTCTCTACAATCTTCAAACGGCTCAAACTCAAAATCTGAGCGTGTAGCGATTCAAGAAGAAGTAACAGCACTGAACGACGAACTGAACCGTATCGCGGAAACGACGTCTTTTGGTGGTAACAAGCTGCTTAACGGTACTCACGGTACTAAATCATTCCAAATCGGTGCGGATAACGGTGAAGCTGTAATGCTTCAACTGAAAGACATGCGCTCTGATAACGCTCAGATGGGTGGTAAGAGCTACCAAACTGAGAACGCGAAAGACAAAGACTGGTACGTTCAAGCGGGCTCTAACGACCTAAAACTGTCGTTCACTGACAACTTCGGCCAAGCACAAGAAATCGACATCAGCGCAAAAGCGGGTGATGACATCGAAGAGCTAGCGACTTACATCAACGGTCAGCAAGATTCTGTTAAAGCGTCTGTTACTGAAGACGGCAAGCTACAAATGTTCACAGGCAACAACAAAGTGAGCGGCGATGTGTCTTTCTCTGGCGGTCTTGCGGGCGAGCTAGGTATTCAAGCAGCTAAAGACGTAACGGTTGATACTATCGACGTAACATCTGTTGGCGGCGCACAAGAGTCTGTAGCAGTAATCGATGCGGCCCTTAAGTATGTAGACAGTCACCGTGCTGAGCTAGGTGCTTTCCAAAACCGTTTCGACCACGCTATCAGCAACTTAGACAACATTAACGAGAACGTTAACGCATCTAAGAGCCGTATTAAAGATACCGACTTCGCGAAAGAAACGACTCAGATGACTAAGTCTCAGATCCTTTCTCAAGCTTCAAGCTCGATTCTTGCTCAAGCGAAGCAAGCACCGAACTCGGCACTTAGCCTACTAGGTTAATCGATTGAAAAGCCACGTTGACCGATAGTATTGACGTTAGGCTTCCACAAATTAGCTCGTGGTGAGAGATGAGCGCTAAACAGACCCAGCTTCGGCTGGGTTTTTTATTGCCTGAAATTTGGAGAAGAGAGGGGAGTTGTGGTGTTGGTAGTTGATTGGAAAGCGAGATTCCCTATCACGTTCGTGCCTCACTGTAGGGAATGACGGGAGTTGGGTATTGGTGACTCTATAGCTAACTGTATAGAAGAGGTCGGTTTGAGTAACAATCACTCAGGCTTAAACCATAGTGTTTAATCGTCATCCCAGAATCGAACCGAGCGAGATGTCAGGGATCTCTGTTCGTGAGAGGCCCAAAGAAGAAGGGGATTTGTAGTTGTTAGGTATAAGGCCAAAGCGGCTGGTAATCTGGCATTAGAATTATATAGCAGGCACAAAAAACGCCACCCTTAGGTAGCGTTTTAATTAAAGCAGATAAGTAATCGAGATTACTTAGTTACTTTAAGAACTGGAGTTTCGCCAACAGTTACAGAACCAGAAAGCTTGTTCAGCTCTTTGATTTCGTCCATGTTAGAGATAACAACTGGAGTAAGCGTAGATTTTGCTTTCTCTTCTAGAAGCGCTAGGTCGAAAGTGATGATAGTGTCACCAGCTTTAACAGATTGACCTTCTTCAGCTACACGAGTGAAGCCTTCGCCTTTAAGTTCAACAGTATCGATACCGAAGTGAACGAAAAGCTCAACACCGTCGTCAGACTCGATAGAGAATGCGTGGTTAGTTTCGAAGATCTTACCGATAGTACCGTTAACTGGAGCTACCATTTTGTCGCCAGCTGGTTTGATCGCGATGCCGTCACCAACGATTTTTTCAGCGAAAACTACATCTGGCACATCTTCGATGTTTACGATTTCACCAGAAAGAGGTGCGATGATTTCGATTGCACCAGCATCAGCGCTGTCATCAGATACAAGCTTTTTCAGTTTGTCAAACAGACCCATTGTGTCATGCTCCTAACGTTTAGTTTTATTCTGTAGAATATACTATACCAATCTAACAAATTAGACGACTATTTTTAGCCGTCTAACGTTATTAAGCGATTGGCGATTACTGAGTTTTCTCAGCGATGAACTTTTCTACGCAAGCTTCAATTTCAGCAGCTGTTGGTAGAGATAGTGCTTCGTCAGCCATAGCTTTAACTTCAGCGAAGTTAGAGTTACGGATTACTTTCTTAACTTTAGGGATAGAGATACCGCTCATAGAGAACTCATCTAGACCCATACCAAGAAGAAGTAGCGTTGCACGCTCATCACCAGCAAGCTCACCACACATACCAGTCCACTTACCTTCAGCGTGTGATGCGTCGATCACTTGCTTGATTACTGTAAGAACAGCAGGAGATAGTGGGTTGTATAGGTGAGAAATCATTTCGTTACCACGGTCTACCGCAAGAGTGTATTGCGTTAGGTCGTTAGTACCGATAGAGAAGAAAGATACTTCTTTCGCTAGGTGGTGTGCGATTGCAGCAGCTGCTGGAGTCTCAACCATTACGCCGATTTCGATTTCTTCATCGAAAGCTAGGCCTTCAGCGCGAAGTTCAACTTTGTACTCTTCGATTGCTTTTTTCAGTTCACGGATCTCTTCAACAGAAATGATCATTGGGAACATGATACGTAGTTTACCGTGTGCAGATGCACGTAGGATGCCACGTAGTTGGTCACGTAGGATTTCACGACGATCCAAGCTGATACGTACAGCACGCCAGCCTAGGAACGGGTTCATCTCTTGTGGAAGGTCCATGTATGGTAGGTCTTTGTCGCCACCGATATCCATAGTACGGATAATCACTGACTCGCCTTCCATTGCTTCTGCTACTTCTTTGTAAGCAACGTATTGCTCTTCTTCAGTAGGAAGCGCGTCACGGTCCATAAATAGGAATTCAGTACGGTACAGACCAACGCCTTCACCGCCGTTACGCAGGATACCGTCACAGTCTTTTACTGTACCGATGTTGCCACAAACTTCTACACGGTGACCGTCTAGAGTTTCAGCATGTAAATCTTTTAGTTTTGCTAGTTCAACTGCTTCTGCTTCGAAATCTTCTTTGATTTTCTTAGCTTCTGCTAATTCAGCATCTGAAGGGTTGATGATGATCTTGTTGTTCATCGCGTCTAGCACAAGCATGTCGCCGTTCTTAACTTGCTTAGTGATATCGTTAGTACCAACGATAGCTGGAAGTTCAAGAGAACGTGCCATGATTGAAGTATGAGATGTACGACCGCCGATGTCACAAGCGAAACCAAGAACGTAGTCTAGGTTGATTTGTGCAGTTTCAGATGGCGTTAGGTCGTAAGCTACTAGGATAACTTCTTCATTGATATCTGCTAGAGATACAATGTTGATGCCTAGAGCATTTTTAACGAAACGAGTACCGATATCACGGATATCAGTTGCACGTTCTTTTAGGTACTCATCATCAAGAGACTCTAGTGCAACAGCTTGCTCTTCGATCACAGTGTGGATCGCGTTGTCTGCGTGCATTTTTTCTTTCTTGATGAGTGCTAAAATCTCTTCTTCTAGCTCTTCATCTTCAAGCAGCATGATGTGGCCTTCAAAGATTGCTTCTTTTTCTTCGCCAAAAGTTTCAAGTGCTTTTTGCTTAACAACTTCAAGCTGTTGAGAAGATTTGTTACGAGCGTCAAAGAAACGCTGTACTTCTGCTTCAACTTGGTCGTCAGAGATAGATTGAGTGTTTAGGACAATTTCATCTTCTTGAAGTAGTAGTGCTTTACCGAAAGCAATACCAGGAGATGCTAGGATGCCTGAAATCATAGCCTTACCTTAGTTGTTCAACTGTAAACGGGAGAGTGTGTGACTTTAAGTCGTCGACTAATGTCGCGCTTATTCCTATCTATTTCGAACAAAGCCACTTTGCTATGCAAAATGGCTTTGAAAGAAGGAGACCGTATTAGTGTAGTTGATCCATAAGAGCAACTAGGTGGTCTACTGCTTGCTGAGCTTGAGGACCTTCAGCTGAAATAGTAACGTTAGTACCTTTTACTAGGCCTAAAGTTTGTAGTTTGAACAGGCTTTTCGCGCTAGCGCTTTTGCCGTTAGAAGTCACTGTGATGTCAGCGTCGAAAGATTTTGCTTCTTTAACGAACTGTGCAGCTGGACGAGTGTGAAGACCGTTTTCTGCTGTGATTTCTACTTGCTTCTCGTACATTTTATATACCCCAATTAATTTATTTTTTGTAAGTTTGTAACCAGATTAGCTTAACTGCTTTAGCCCAAATGCGCTAGAGGCTAGTACGCCATGTTCGTGTTAGAACTTAGACTGGTTATAAATTTTTATCCAGCCATGGTCGTCTTTTGCTGAGTACTCATGACTTTCAGAATTTGTTTATTGCTTCTTTTATTTTGAAGCGAAAAATAAAACAGACCTGATATTACCAAAGGTGGGGCAGGGATCAACAAAAAAGCCCCTAAACGGGGCTTTTTTGGACGAAAAATTGATTTGACCACATATTATTGTTGGTTCTCTTTTTCCGTAAAGATGCCAGCAAATAGGGCTGTGCTTAGGTAACGCTCACCAGAGCTTGGTAGTACAGTAACGATAGTTTTTCCTGCAAATTCAGGTAGTTCGGCGATTCTGTTTGCTGCTACAACTGCCGCGCCAGATGAGATGCCTGCAAGAATACCTTCTTCTTTCATTAGGCGTTGAGCCATCTCAATCGCTTCTTCAGAAGTTACCGATTCAACACGGTCAATAATCTCTAAATCTAGGTTTCCAGGGATGAAACCTGCGCCGATACCTTGAATTTTGTGTGGAGCTGGTTTGATTTCTTCGCCTGCAAGTGCCTGTGCAATCACTGGAGACTCTGCGGGTTCAACCGCTACTGAAGTGATCGCTTTGCCTTTTTCACCTTTAATGTAACGACTTGTACCTGTGATAGTACCGCCTGTACCTACACCCGCGACAAACACATCGATTTCGCCGTCTGTTGCTTCCCAAATTTCAGGACCAGTCGTCTGTTCGTGAATCTGTGGGTTGGCTGGGTTGTTGAACTGTTGTAGTAGTAAGTACTTGTCTGGGTCTGAAGCAACAATCTCTTCTGCTTTAGCTATCGCGCCGTTCATGCCTTTTGGCGCTTCAGTTAGCACTAGGTTTGCGCCAAGCGCTTTAAGCAGCTTACGACGTTCTAGGCTCATTGATTCAGGCATAGTTAGAGTTAGTTTGTAACCGCGTGCTGCTGCTACGAATGCAAGTGCAACACCTGTGTTACCACTGGTAGGTTCAACAAGCTCGATACCTGGCTTAAGCGTACCCGCTTTTTCTGCTTCCCAGATCATGTTTGAACCGATACGACACTTAACACTGAAGCTTGGGTTACGAGCTTCGACCTTAGCTAGGACGTTACCTTTGCTTACTTTGTTAAGGCGGACTAGAGGTGTGTTACCAATCGTTAGGGTGTTGTCTTCGTAGATCTTGCTCATGCGATATTCCTTCATTTAATGACAGAACTAAACGTAGTATATCAATCACTTTACCGTCTAGTGTCTTACGATGTTTATTCAGCTTGAATTTAGATTAAACAAGTTGAAAAAAAGGTAAAAGGATTAAAAAGTTATATCATATAGATATGTAGCAGAATTGACGCCTATCTTTATTGAAATCAGAACTTCAAAAAGATAGGCGAAACTAGGAAGTGTAGAAAGGGTTAGAGACGAGAACTATAGACGAGAACGTAGAGCTTGGTCTTTAAACTCAGCAACCCACATTGCTGTCGCGCCACAAACGGCAACGGGCATCACAATCAGGTTTAAAATTGGAATAGTAGTGAACACAGAAACAAGCGCGCCAAAGCTGTAGCTCTTACCTTGTTTTTGTTTCAAATTGTTTCTCATGTCATCAAATTTGATTTTATGGTTATCGAACGGGTAGTCGGCGTATTGAATCGCTAACATCCATGCTGTGAAAATGAACCATAAAAACGGAGCAACGGTTTGCCCTAGTGCTGGAATTAACAAAAGTAGGAATAAACCGATCGCTTTTGGCAGAATGTAGACAAGCTTGCGCCATTCTCTCGCTAATATACGTGGGGTATCTTTGAGAACATCAAGTAAACCATCGTCATTAACTTTTTTACCGCTCAACAACTCTTCAACTTTGTCCGCGAGTAAACCGTTGAACGGTGCGGCAATGAAGTTAGCGAGCGTACTAAAGAAATACGAGAATGTGGCCAAGACGGTTAACACAAGTAATGGCCATAAAATGTATGACAACCACGACAAGAAACTTGGCAATGCACCAATCCAACCTTCAATCCAAGTGTTTAGGTTGGAGAAGATATAAAACAAGGCACCACCAACGAGTAACACGTTCGCGATAAGTGGCATTAGTACAAACTTACGAATGCTCGGTGATAAAGCGATTTTTATTCCGAAAATAAAATAGCCAAAGCCGGAGCGGGGAACAGATTCAATAGTCATATTTAAATTAGGTCACATGTGAATTTGGTTAAATAGCAAACATGTCTAGTGTACTCGACCGAAATTAAGAAAAAAAGCGTGGTGAAAATCACACCATGTAAGGAACTAATTGTATTAAGTTGTTCTAAAACAGTGGCTACTTTTGATAGAGTAGTGAGATTAGCCAAATTAACCCAACTTAGTGACAGCGTGTTTATAGCTAGTTGACTAAGAAAGCTGAGAGCGAAAAATGCAGGAATTGCGATTTGTACTCATTATTGTTGGCGCATTAGCTATCGCCGCATTATTGTTCCATGGTCTATGGACGAGTAAAAAAGAAGGGAAAGCAAAGTTTGGAGATAAGCCGCTCGGTAAGCTTGATAACGACAGCTTAGATGAAGCAGAAACTATTCCAAACCGTTCATTCGCCCCAGAAGATGATTTTGAGATAATCCGAAAAGAACGTAAAGAGCCGGATTTTGCTGTTTCACCCTCTGATACTGATCCGCTGATCGACTCAGATCCGCTAACAGCGCCACAAGCGAAAGAAGCTTACGAAGATGATATCGAATTAAATGATCTTCCTTCTTTCAGCGTAGAAGACCCAATTAAGGTTGAAAGTGAACCTGAAGTGATTGAGGAAGAGAAGGACGTTGAGCCTGAAGTTCCAAGCTTTGAGTTGACTGACGAGCAAAAAGAAAACCATGCCGGCTTTAAAGTGCAGTACGGTTCGTTTGAAGAGCCTTCTGAAACAGTTGATGAGCCAGTCGTTCCAAACGAAACGCTTACTCAAAGAGAGCCCGTTGTTGCGAAAGAAGTCGTGACTCCGCAAAGTGCGACTGTTGAAGAAGCAAAACCAGATGAAGAACTTGGTTTAGAAGTGATCGTTCTTAATGTTCACTGTGCTGGAGAGATCCCATTCGTTGGGACTGAACTTTTCCGCAGCATGGAGAACAACGGTTTAACTTATGGTGAGATGTCTATTTACCACTGCTTTGCACAATCTACAGATGCACCAAAGGTTATTTTCAGCGTTGCAAACATGATGCAGCCAGGAACGCTAGAACATGATGATCCTGCTGACTTCACGACTAAAGGTATTTCGTTCTTTATGACGTTGCCTTGTTATGGTCAAGCTGATCAAAACTTCAATGTGATGCTGAGTGCGGCGCAGAAAATTGCTGACGATATGGGCGGAAACGTGTTGGATGAGTCACGCAACTTAATGACACCAAACCGTTTATCTGACTACCGCAAGCAAATCAGAGACTTTATGACGGCATCGAATGCCTAGCCGTATTGTTTAGCCTTGTAAATAATCTATATTTATAGAAAAGGGCTCCTAAGGGAGCCCTTTTTGATATTTCAATCACGATAGAGAATGATATGAAAGAATCGATTCAAGTTACCTTAGAGCAGTTAAGAGAAACTCTGCATTATCACGCCGTTCGTTATTACGTAGAAGATAGCCCTGAGATCCCTGATGTCGAGTACGATCGATTAATGCAGCAATTGCTAAAGATCGAAGAAGAGAACCCGGAACTAGTGACGGTAGATTCTCCGAGCCAACGTGTTGGTGGTCAGCCTCTCGATGGTTTCACTCAAGTGACTCATGAGATCCCAATGCTTTCTCTGGACAATGCTTTCTCTGATGAAGATTTGGATGCGTTCAATAAGCGAATGTCTGATAGAGCGCCAACCGTTAACCTCAAGACTTTCTGTTGTGAACCTAAGCTTGATGGCCTTGCAGTTAGCCTACTCTATGTGAATGGTATTTTAGTTCAGGCTGCGACACGTGGTGACGGTGCGACGGGTGAAAACATCACTGAAAACGTGCGTACGATCAGCTCTATCCCACTTAAGTTACAAGGTGAAGGCTGGCCGCAGCGAATTGAAGTTCGTGGCGAAGTATTTATGCCAAAAGCGGGTTTCGATAAGTTGAATGAGATGGCGTTGAAGAAAGGCGAGAAAGTATTTGTTAACCCACGTAATGCCGCCGCAGGTAGCCTGCGTCAGCTTGATTCTCGTATTACTGCGAAACGTCCGCTAGCTTTCTACGCATACAGTGTCGGTGTTGTACAAGGCGCTGAGCTATCAAATAGTCACTACCAACGCTTTTTACAGCTTAAAGGTTGGGGCTTACCTATGTGCCCCGAGACTAAGCAACTGAGCTCTCTCGAAGACGTGAAAGCCTATTACCAAGATATTATGACTCGTCGTGATGCTCTGGCTTACGAGATTGATGGCGTTGTTATCAAAGTCGACGATATCGCGGCTCAAGAAGTGCTTGGTTTTGTTGCTAGAGCGCCACGTTGGGCAATTGCTTATAAGTTTCCAGCTCAAGAAGAGATTACACTGCTCAATGACGTTGAATTTCAGGTGGGCCGTACTGGTGCTATTACGCCGGTTGCTAAACTTGAACCTATCTTCGTTGGTGGCGTGACAGTCAGCAATGCCACTTTACACAATGCCGATGAGATTGCGCGTTTAGGCGTGAAGGTAGGCGACAGCGTTATTATTCGCCGTGCAGGTGATGTTATTCCGCAAATTGTGGCTGTTGTACTAGATCGTCGCCCTGAAACGGCTAGAGACATTGTTTTCCCTGATGCTTGCCCTGTATGTAGCTCTACGGTTGAGCGTGTCGAGGGGGAAGCTGTAGCGCGTTGTACTGGCGGTCTAGTGTGTCAGGCACAGCGTAAAGAAGCGCTTAAGCACTTTGTGTCGAGAAAGGCGTTGGATGTCGATGGCCTTGGCGTAAAAGTGATAGAGCAGCTTGTGGACCGTGAAATGGTAGAAACGCCCGCTGACTTGTTCAAGCTTAGCGCGGGCGTAATTACAGTTCTTGATCGTATGGGGCCTAAATCGGCGCAAAATGTGGTGAGTGCGCTGAATAAAGCCAAAGACACAACGTTAGCACGTTTCCTCTATTCACTCGGTATTCGTGAAGTCGGTGAGGCGACAGCGATGAACTTAGCGCAACACTTTAAGACGTTGGAACTGGTTCAAGCAGCTACTCATGAACAATTAGTTGAAGTGTCAGATATTGGTGACATCGTTGCTAGCCATATCACCAGCTTCTTCTCACAAGAGAAAAACAGAGCGGTCGTCGATCAGCTGATAGAGCTAGGTGTGAATTGGCCAATCATCAAAGAAGCTGCCGATGACCAAGAGCTACCATTAGAAGGTAAAGTCGTTGTGTTAACAGGCTCATTGTCGCAATTAGGTCGAAGTGAAGCTAAAGCTGCGTTACAAGCATTAGGTGCGAAAGTGACGGGTAGCGTATCGAAGAAAACGGACATCTTGTTTGCCGGTGAAGCTGCGGGTTCTAAATTAACTAAAGCACAAGATTTAGGTATCGAAATAAGAACAGAAGAAGATCTAATAGCCCTTATTTCGTAAGTAAATACAGATAAAAAAAGCTCAAAGGCACTCATTTCAAGGGAGTGCCTTTTTTGTTTCTGATATAAAAATGAGGGCTTTTTAATTGTTGAGAATTTTGTTCCTATACGAACTCTAAAATCAGGACAGTGACGCTGCTCAACATTAATGAAATACCATTGTAGTTGTATCAAAAATGCGAGTCATATCTATTTTTACAAAGTGGTAATTACCTCAAGTTGTTGAATTTGTTGGTATTGATTTTGTTTTGGTGAGGATTTTTCTATTTATCGATCTGGATCACTAAGTACCTATTAAATTTGCACCAACTCATATTTTTTTAGATGAAAATTAAGTTCTCATTGATCTTTTTGAGGGCGAAGTTAGTCTTAATGCCATGGATGCACATGATGTGTATAACCAGAAAGGAAATAGAGAATTCAGAGTTTAGGGTTCTCAAACAAGAAAAGGTATTTCTCTCTACGGCGGCCAACTTTAGGCGGGGAATATTCAAACAGCTATATCCATTTTTAGGAGTTTTATTCCATGGAAAACAAAATTTTCAAACGTACTCTACTAGGTGCATCCGTTGCACTTTTATCGACAGGCGTAATGGCGAAAGAAGTTGGTATCAACTCTGATTTCAACGTTGACGTATACGGTGTTGCAGCTATCTCTCTAGTTAACTACAACACAACAGATCAAGATGATGCGAGCAGTGGCTACGCTGTAGAGAATGAATCTCGTATCGGCTTCCGTGCTCATAAAGAGATGTTTGATGACGTATTAATCACAATGCAGATTGAATCTGGCTACGTAGATAGCACAGACTGGGGTCATGGCGGCGTTTCAGGCGGTGTGCTTGGTTTCCGTGATACGTTCGTTGGTGCTTCTGGCTCTTGGGGTAACCTGCGTGTGGGTCGTGTTCTTACGCCATTATACGAAATCGTCGATTGGCCATTCTCTAACCCTGGTCTAGGTTCTGTATTCGATTGGGGCGGTATCAACGGTCATTACGATCGTCAATCTAACCAAGTTCGTTACGATTCGCCAAAATTCGGTGGTTTCTCTTTTGCAGCTTCTGTTGGTCGTGATGATAACGACAATGGTGGTGGCGCGGCGACTCGTGATTCAGAATTCTTTGGCGCGAGCGCTAAGTACAGCTTTGAAAAAGTAACATTTATGGGTGGTGTTGAGTCTGGTACTCGTGTTGTTGGAGATACAGCAAAGTCTTGTGTATTTGACCCTGATGCACCAGGTACACCTGATTGTACAGCTGCAGTAGATGGTTATAAAGACGATACATTCGCTTATATTGTAGGCTTTGAAGCAAGCCTACCAGCAGGCTTTGGTATTGCAGCAGCATACAAAGGCGAAGAAATTGATAACGGTTCTCGCAAATATACTCAAGACTCATACTCTATTATTGGCCAATACTGGAATGGTCCATGGGGCTTTAAACTAGGCTACGCAGCGAATGATGATGCAGAGTTATCTGGAACAACTGCTTCAAATTCTTCTCTAAAAGCGAGCGCAACAGATAAGAGTGATACTATCTCTGGTCAACTTATGTACGTGGATAATGGCTTTGTACCTTATCTACGTGTAGCAAGCCGTAGCTTTACTGACAATGACCGCGGTGAGGTTTCATCAGATATCGTAACTCGCATTGGTCTTGAGTACGGTTTCTAAGCTAAAGTTATCAGCTTAAAAATAGTTAAATAAAATCAAAACGCTGGTAAATTATTTTGCCAGCGTTTTTCCATAGTGAACATAAGGAATTAGTCATAATGAATAAAGTTAGTGTAGTTGTATTATCATTATTTTTGGGAGCTTGTAGTTCACTCGATTCAAAAAGTAATTTTGCAGATTCAGTGGCGGATGTGCAGCCCAAAGGTGGTTACATTAAAGTAACCGGTCAATCTTACGTAGCAGAAAATAGAGCAAATGTAGGAGCAGACATTCTCAAGTCGTCGCTTTACTTTACATACAATAAAGAAGTAACACCAAATACTGCCCCAGAATCTTCAATTACTATGGACGTGAGTTACTTCCAAAGTTACAAAGAGTACGAAACGGTTAGTTTTTTTGGTAAAACGATAGAATTAGAAGATAGACAAGTACCAAGAGAAAGCTGCAGCGAACATTGCACAAAGACTCAATATATTAAATTCCCATTAAGCGACGCTGATATACAGCAAGCAAGAGAAAAGAACTTAGAGTTTACGCTTGATGGGCAAAACTCAGTCATGAGTACAACTTTCATTGTGCCGAAAGCGTATATCGACACAATCTATAATGGTGCAAATAATCATACGGCTATCGCTGTTGCTCCGGTTGCGGTACCTGTTGCGGCTGTAGTTGTTGAAGAACCAAAAGCGTCTCAAGCTCAAGAGATGGTTAATTACTGGTATGGTCAAGCGACAAAAGAAGAGCAATCTGCTGTGACGGACTGGGCATTCCAAAACCGTAAGAACGCGACGCCAGCATCACTAGAAGGCTCAAAAGAGATCGAAATGGTTTCATATTGGTTTAATAAGCTAGACAGTGAAGAAAAATCTCAAACTATGATTTGGTTGTTAGAACAAGAGTAAGTTTCTAACGTTACACCCTAGCTATGTTTTTCAGCCGCAGTATTGTATAACAGCAGTACTGCGGTTTTTCATTTTAGGCTTACAGGTAAGATTGTGAATATTGGTGAAGTAGCGAAGCGTGTTGGTACAACAGCGAAATCCATTCGTTTTTACGAAAGTAAAGGCATGATGAGCCCACCGCACCGATCAGAAAATGGTTACAGGCAATATGGCGAGATTCATATCGAACAGTTAGAGTTCGTTTTGAGAGCTAAAATGGTTGGTTTCACTCTCGATGAGTGTAAGTCACTGGTTGAGTTGGCAATGAATCCCAACAGACAAAGCTACGAAGTAAAGAAGAAGGCTACTCAGAAGTTAGATGAAATAGAGTTGAAGCTTGCGGAGTTAAACAAGATGAAGGTGCAGCTACAATCTTGGGTACATGACTGCCCTGGAGATACTTCAACGGAATGTCCTATCTTGAATAATCTATCTGGCCGCAGTTAGGTTATTCCAGTTCTAAATAATCGTCAGGCAGCAATTTCATTACTAGCCTGACTTTAATCACCTATCACAGTACCTATCACAGCACCTTTCCGCCGTAATGTTTACAGATCAACAGTGGTACATGAGTGACTGCGTTACCATCTGAACACTTAACGATAGGCCCCATGTTTCCGTTACCAGGAGACTGACTGCTCGCTAGAGCGCTTCCAAATGACAAGCTGAAAATAGCCGTTAGAATTATTAAAAAATGTCTCATACAAACTCCATTAGGTTTATCTCTAATTGAGATAATTGAAAGTATGGACAAGGAAAAGAAAATTTCAAAAATTGGACGGACTTAACATTTTTAATGATTATAAATAAGCGAGAGTAAGGTTAACTATTCATATATATATTGGGTAAGAAATCTGGCTTTCTTATACCTTTTTAGCTCAATCAAACTTTTTAGCTTTACGAAATAAGAACTTATTTTTTTTCAATTCAATCTATCGCAATGATAATTCGAATATTATTAAGGTTCAAAAATAGAAAAAGCCTGCATTTATTGAAAATGCAGGCTTCATATAGCTCTTGTTTATAAAGGTTCTATTATTAGAACGATTCCGTCTAAAGCGACAATCTTAATTTCGGTTCCAGATGGAATATCTTGACTGGCCTTTGCTGACCAAGAAGAGTCACCGAACTTAATTCGACAGCTACCTTTCTTTACGTCTTCACTTAAAATAACGGTTTGACCTACCAATTGCTTTTCTCTTTGGTTTAACTCTCGCCCTGCATCCGATTGCTTGTCATTCGAGAGTTGTCTTCTCCACCACAACCAAGTGGTAATAAGAGAGAAGCTAGCAAAGGACAGCCATTGCATCTGCCAACCAATTGGTAATGCTCCTAATAGGGCACCGACCAGCATGGCAGATATGCCTATCCATAAAAAGTAACCAGCGGTTCCAATTAGCTCAAGCGCTAACAATGCTAGACCAAACGCTAACCAATGCCAGTGGTTTACTTGTTCTAGTAATTCGACCATAAGTTAGTCCTTACTACCTTTGTCATTCTTATGTGCAAACATCTCCGCGATACCCGCTACAGAGCCCATAAGGCCAGTTGCTTCGAGTGGTAGCATGATGATCTTGCCGTTTTCAGCTTGGCCTATAGATTTCAATGCGTCGGTGTAACCTTGTGCAATGAAGTAATTGACCGCTTGCATGTCACCTTGAGCAATTGCCGTTGATACCATTTCTGTCGCTTTAGCTTCTGCTTCTGCGGCACGCTCACGGGCTTCTGCTTGCAATATTGCCGCTTGCTTCTCACCTTCTGCTTTCAGGATCTCTGATTGCTTGTGGCCTTCTGCTTTCAAGATCTCAGCTTGTCGTACACCTTCTGCTTCTAAGATATCAGCACGTTTATTACGCTCGGCTTTCATCTGGGCATTCATCGCAGCAGTAAGGTCTGCTGGTGGCTGTACGTCTTTAATTTCGATACGGGTGACTTTTACGCCCCAAGGGTTTGTCGCTTCATCAACGATGTTCAGTAGCTTGGTATTGATCATGTCACGCTGACTCAGCATCTCATCCAGTTCCATCGAGCCAAGCACAGTACGGATATTGGTGAGGGTTAAGTTACGGATCGCATGTTCAAGGTCATTCACTTCATAAGCTGCCTTAGGCGCGTCGATAACTTGAACAAAACAAACCGCATCGATAACCACATTTGCATTATCTTTGGAGATGACTTCTTGTGCTGGGATGTCGAGAACACGCTCCATCATGCTGATGCGCTGTCCAACTTTATCAATAAATGGAATGATTAAGTTAAGACCCGGTTTAAGGGTGTGTGTGTATCGCCCGAAGCGTTCAACGGTCCAGTTGTTGCCTTGTGGAACGGTTTTTACGCCAGCGAAGATAAATAACAGTGCGACGGCAGTAAAGACGCCGATAGTAATCAAGGTATCAATAGGCATACAAAATCCTTTGCAAGTTTGAGTTTTTGATAGTTCAGTATTGATACTGGCTCATATTTAAATTCTGAGCAAATTTATAAACGAGAAATGGGCCATAAAGCATTGATTTTATGGCCCATTTTACACTCTATTATGCGATAAACTAATTGATTGAATTGTCAATTTTCGATGTTTAATCTACGGCTTTTTAGGTTTAACTAGTAAAGCAGAGAGTACAGTTGTCGACGGTACTTACTGGCAACTGGGTTACCTTGTCCAAGCGCACTCAAGATGTCCATGAACTCTTTCTTCATGTCACCATCGAGAGCATTAAGATCTTTGGCTAGGAAAGACCATAATAGATCCATAGCTTCTTCACTGCGGTTCACTTGGTGATATTGCAATGCTAATTCAGATGCTGTTTTAGCGTCGCTCGGATTTTGCTGAAGAGCGGCTTCTAATGCTTGTATTTCAGGGCTGTCTGCTGCTTGTTTATGAAGTTCAAGCTTTGCAACTAAGCCTTTGTAGTAGTTGTCTTGGTACTCAAGAGGGATAGTTGCTAGCTGAGTTTCAGCAAGGTCAAATTGTTGTGTTTCTAACAAACACTCTGCGATCGCCAGTTTTACTTCACCTTTATTCGTCAGCTCTGCTGGAAGTTGCTGCATTGCTGCTAGTGCCTGTGTGTGCTCGCCAGCTTGCATTTGCTCAAGAGCCTGACGCAAAGCAAGTTCATCTTGGCTAGGAAGGTGTTTGCTGAGCATATCGACAATAGCTTCTATGCTTTGAGGGCCACCGAGCCCATCGACTGGCTGACCATTAACAAACAGTGCAATAGTGGGCAGTGCTTGAACACCAAACTGGCTAGCAATAGCTTGCTCTTGTTCGCAATTGAGCAGGGCTAAGGTGAAGGCACCGTTGTATTGCTGAGTTAAAGTTTGCAGTTCAGGAATGACTTGGGCGCTCTCTTGGCTCATTGGTGCCCAAAAATGGATGAGTACAGGGGTCTGCATCGAACCTTCTAATACTTGACGAAAGTTCTGCTCATTAAGTTCAACAATATGCGGAGATTGCATTTACGTTCCTTGAGGTTTGTTTTGTGGATACGTTGCAAATATGGGGGGATTAGTCGGTAACTTCAAGATCTAACTCGGTTATCTCGGATAAAAAGAACCAAAAATAGGAAAACGCTATGCTTCGATGTTGATATAATTGTTATCTCAACATGGAAGGCATAGCGTTATCATCGAGGTAGTCAGTGAGGCGTTGCGTGAGATACTCAAAACAGAATAAACAACGTAATCGCCAGACCCACACCTACCCAATTAAGGCGGTTTAAAGTCATGAGATTTCCAGAGTAGAACCATCAATTGGGAATAACTGATGGGATAGGATAATCATGACATCTTATTGTTACGGAAAAATTACATCGTTACATTAAAGTTTGCGACTCTGCATTCAAAGTTAGTAATTTATGCAGCTTTTCTCAAAATAGGGTCTAGCAAGCGACTCGGTAGAATCCTTTTCAATACCGCGAACACTTTAGTCGGGGTCGTAACTCGGTATCTTAGCTTGGGTTTGTCGGCGGTGAGAGCATGGAATACCGGCTCAATACAACTTTCTGGAGGCAGGACAAAAGCGTTATTCGATGATTCTTTTTCGAGTCGATCTTTTTGTTGTTGGTAAGCGTCTTGGTGGGCGCTGCCAGAAATGTTGATCCATTTATTGAACGCTTTCAAGGCATTGGTTCTAAATTGAGTCTCAATTGGCCCTGGTTGCAGTAATGAGATCTGTATACCGCTGCCATGCAGTTCTAATCGTAAGGTATCTGTCCAACCCTCAATCGCGAATTTAGAAGCATTATAAGCACCACGATACTTCATGGCTGCAAAACCTAATACGGAACTGTTTTGTACGATTCGACCTTCGCCACGCTCGCGCATGTGCGGAAGGATCTGACAGACGAGATGATGCCAACCAAAGAAGTTGGTTTCGAATTGTTCTCTGAGTCCTTGGGTCGGTAAGTCTTCTAGTGCCCCTGCTTGACCGTAAGCACCGTTATTGAATAATCCATACAATCCATTAGGTGCGAGATCAATAGCAAGCTTGGCGCCATGCTCAATACTTTCTTGGTTGGAAAGATCTAATTGAATACAGGTGAGGCCTTCATCTTGAAGGCGTTGAACATCTTGTGGATCACGACAAGATGCAATGACATGAAAACCACGCTTTTGAAGTGCATGAGCACATGTATAGCCAATACCTGTTGAGCAACCGGTAATCAGAATCGACTTGTTCACACTTAATCCTTTATTAGAGTCTCTATCGCTCTAGGGTAAAGAATTAGTCTTGATGTTGTAACAAGTTTTTTAGTGCTGGCTCGATTCTTGAATAACTAAAGATGAATCCCATCTCAGTGAGTTTCTTCGGCTTGGAGCGAATGCTGTCAAATAGCAAACAAGATGATTCCCCCATGAGAATCGACATTGCCCATTTCGGCGTGAATAAGAAATGCGGTCGGCCTAATTGTTTCGCTAACGTGCTGCTGAACAGTTTGTTGGTCACAGGGTGAGGGGCACACATATTGAATTCCCCTTGAGCGTGAGGGGTAGACAACAAGTGATTGATGGCTCTCACCATATCGAGAATGTGAATCCATGGCATGTACTGGTCACCTGAACCTAGTGGACCACCGACGCCGAGTTTATAAGGCAATAGCATCTTCTTGAGTGCGCCGCCATTCTCGCCAAGTACAACCCCTGTTCGCAGTAGTATCACGCGTGTGCTTTCTGATTGTGCTCTCTTGGCTATCTCTTCCCAGTGGGCACAGACTTTATGAGGAAAGCTTTCATCTTCTACTTGCAGTGACTCGTCAAATGGGTGCTGCTGTTGATCGCCATAGTAGCCGACGGCTGAACCGCTAATAAAAGCGTGTGGCGGGTTGTTACTGGCATGAATTAATTCGACCAGCTTTTCAGTGATGTGCCAGCGACTGTTACAGATCCTCTCTTTTTGCTCTGTACTCCAACGCTTATCGGCAATCGGTTCACCCGCGAGGTTGACCACCACATCAAAGTCATTGAGATCACTGAGCTCATCAAGGGATTGAATGTAATGAAGGTTGTTCTGGTTGAGGTGATTTAGGTTTTGCTTCGCATTTTCAGGACTCCGCGTCAGCAATGTCACGTCGTCAGTGTTCCAACTCTTGACCAATTCAGAGCCAATAAATCCAGTACCACCCGTTAACAATATCTTCATACCAATCTCCCTATTAAACATAATTATAGACATGGCTTGTTTTTAGTCGCCAATCAATACGAAAAAATCACTATAACGATCATAAGGTTTCAATCGTGTGATGCCCAAATTACGCCTTTTCCAATTTACAAATGAGTGAAATTAAATTCATCAAGTCAGGATGTGTACCGTCATCACACTTATGCACTTTACTCGGATATGTTACCAACTGCGTAATATTTGTCACATAAGCAATGATAAGGATTTGCCATGATTATTATTAATTCATAATCAGCGACAAGGAATTGCGATGACGGCGGTGCTTGCTTTGTTTCGATCCATGTTAGGTAGCCTGAGGGATCTATTGCCAATCGTGGCGGTAATCGCTTTCTTCCAGCTTGCTGTCTTACAAGAGCCACTTCCTCATCTTTTATCTATTCTGACTGGCTTAGTGCTCGTCGTTTTTGGACTCACTTTCTTTATCTTTGGCCTTGAAATGGGGTTGTTTCCAATTGGCGAATCGATGGCTCAAGCATTTGCCAGAAAGGGGAGTGTGTTCTGGTTATTGATCTTCGCTTTTTGTTTGGGTTTTGGTACCACCATAGCCGAGCCAGCGTTAACCGCAGTCGCTGCCGAAGCCGCAGAAGTGGCAGCTGAGGGAGGTGTAATCCCCAATACGTTAGATGAAATGGAGCAGTATGCCAATGGCCTGCGCTTTACTGTGGCACTGTCAGTCGGTATCGCTATTTTACTCGGTGTGCTGAGAATCTTAAAAGGTTGGCCAATCCAGTACATGATCATCGGTGGATATATTGGAGTGGTCGTGCTCACTGCATTTGCTCCGGAAAACATCATTGGAATTGCGTATGACTCTGGTGGAGTAACGACATCGACGATCACCGTCCCATTAGTAACTGCGTTAGGGGTGGGTTTAGCCTCGGCAATTAAAGGGCGTAATCCGATGATAGATGGTTTTGGGTTGATCGCGTTTGCTTCGTTGCTGCCGATGATGTTTGTCATGGTGTACGGGATGGTGGTGACATGATCAGTGTTCAACAGTTTATCGACACCTTTCTCGGCACTGTGATGGATGTGATCCCGATTGCGATCATCATCTTCGGTTTTCAGTTGGCGGTATTACGAAAGCCAGTCAATAACCTAGCCAAAGTGCTGATCGGTTTCTTCTACGTCATTCTTGGCTTATCACTCTTTTTGATGGGATTGGAGCTCGCGTTATTCCCTCTAGGGGAGACGATGGCAATGCAACTCACCGAGCCAAGCTTTTTGACTGAGTTTAAGATCAGTTCTGGTCTTGCTTTGGTTTGGTTTGATTATTACTGGGTCTATCTTTTCGCGTTTTGTATTGGTTTCAGCACCACGATAGCCGAGCCCTCTTTGATTGCTGTAGCGATTAAGGCGAACCAAGTTTCCGGTGGCAGTATCAGCGTCAATGGGCTGAGGATCGCCGTGGCATTGGGCGTTGCTATCGGTATCTCACTGGGCAGCTACCGTATCGTTGCGGGTGACCCGATCCATTACTACATCATTTTTGGTTATGTCGTCGTGGTCATTCAAACCTTTTACGCCCCAAAACTCATTATCCCATTAGCCTACGATTCGGGTGGCGTCACTACATCAACGGTGACAGTCCCTTTAGTGACGGCGCTCGGGCTTGGACTTGCTTCAACCGTACCAGGAAGAAATCCTGTCATTGATGGCTTTGGGTTGATCGCCTTTGCCAGCTTATTTCCCATCATTTCAGTGATGGGCTATGCCCAAATAACACAATGGTTAAACCGTTTACACACCTCTAAGGAGAGCAAAGATGCGCTTTAAACTTATCTTAGCGTTTGTAGAAGAGAGCAAGACCGACACTGTGCTCGATGCCGCGCGTGATGCGGGCGCGACTGGAGCAACGGTGATTAACAACGCCAGAGGGCAAGGCTTAAACCAAAAAACCACCTTCTTTGGCCTAACGCTAGAGGTACAAAAAGATGTGTTGCTGTTTGTGGTTGAGGAACACTTAGCGAGGCATATTCTTGAAACTATTGGCGAAGTCGGTGAGTTTGACCAGGAGTCAGGACAAGGTATAGCGGTGCAGATCGATATCGAAGACGCAGTCGGGGTTGCGCATCAAGTCGAGACGTTAACAAAGGTTGTGGAGGATGAGCTATGAGTACCAGTGAAAAGATCCGAGTAGGCGATGTCATGGCCAATACGTATGTGATTATCGATGGGCTAACCACGGTGTTAGAAGCGATAGAGATGGCTAAAAAGCACAAAGTGAAGGCAATCATTGTCGATAAACGCCACGAAGATGACGAATACGGCATCGTATTGATGAATGACATTGCCAAGAAAGTACTGGCTAAGAACCGATCTCCAAGGCGAACCAATGTTTATGAGATCATGACCAAGCCAGCGCTAAGCGTGTCTGCTGAGATGAACGTAAAGTATTGCGCTCGCCTGTTTGAACGCTTTGGTATCAGTCGTGCGCCAGTAGTTCGTGATAACAAGATAGTCGGTATGGTTAGTTACAATAATATCGTGATCAATGGTATGGCGAGAGATGACGTGTAGCATTTAGATACGTACAATAGGCTCATAAATTTTATGGAGAAGTACGTGTGAAATTATTTTTTGCTTCAGACCTACACGGTTCGCTGCCAGCAACAGAAAAGGTATTAGAACTCTACCAAGCATCTGGTGCGCAATATTTAGTTCTATTGGGTGACATTCTGAATCATGGACCAAGAAATCCGATTCCAGAAGGATACAACCCGCCGGCGGTTGCAGATAAGTTGAATGCGTTTTCTCAAGAGATCATTGCCGTTCGTGGTAACTGCGATAGCGAAGTGGATCAGATGTTGTTGTCTTTTCCAATGATGATGGATTACTCGTGGGTGCTATTAGAATCAGGCCAGCGTATCTTCCTAACGCATGGCCATTTGTACAACACCAATAAACGCCCTGCGTTGAAGGCGGGCGATATCATTGCACACGGTCATACCCATATTCCTGTCGCCGAATACCAAGATGACATCTTTATCTTTAACCCTAGCTCGGTGACATTCCCACGAGAGGGACACGCGGCAAGCTATGGCATCTATGAAAACAATACCTTCAAAGTCATTAGCCTTGAAGGTGATGTTCTCGTGAGTGGTCAGCTTTAAATCATTGGATCGGCTGTGAAAGGCTTATTTTGAGTCCACGTGGCCGAGATCTCTGTCTGGAGCAATGATGTTTCGTACTCTTTGCTTCAGAACTTTCGCCTCTGGAAAACCGTCATCTGCTTTTCTTTCCCAAATCTGCACACCATTACAAAAGATTTCGAACCTGCCTCCTGTGTCTGGGTGTAAGCTCACTTGTTCAATTTCTTCGCTGAAGGTATGCAGTAGCTCTTGGCATAACCAACTAGAGCGAAGCATCCAATTGCATTGACGGCAATAGTGTATCGCGATTGTGGCTTTTGTTGCTGTCTCTTTCGCTGGCGCCAGATTAGGTTGTTCCGTTTTCATGGTTAATCCTTAAAATGCTACATCCGTAATTTGATACCAACGGCTAACAAAAAAGGGGCTTCATGCCCCTTTTTTCTATTGGTTTACCGTTTCATGGTATTCAGCTATTCATAAACAGTAAATAGCGATCCAATCTTAGTTTGAAAACAATACGGTAGAACCATGATTTAAGCTAGTCAGTAGCAGTGCCTTCGGGTTAACAATATCTATGCGGCGGCTTTGCTCTGCGTCCATCTTAATGACTTGAGTGATCAGCTCTAGCTGTTCTTCTGAAAAGTCTTGGCGCTGAGCCGAGGTCACATCTTTAAACTCCGTTGGCGAAACCAGTAAGTAGTTATCGTTAATATCCCACTGACCCGTTTCAGAGATGTTGATGACATTCGCAGGCTCAGTTTGATTACCGTAAAGTCTAACCACTGACATTCTTAAATATGTACCATTTGGTAGGTATTTCGCATTCGATGATAGTTCAACTCTACGAAGTGGGCCGATTGAGTCAGCTTGCTTGTTATCGCTAATCAGCGTCACCATTCTCGACTGCCATTCATGCTGAGTGAGCAAGCGCTCTACTTTTGCATTGCTGCTCCAATATAGCCAACCACTCAAAAATGCCGATAGAACCAGTAAGATAATCGATACTTTTAATTTCATGTTACTTACCACCGTTACAAATGTCGTTTACATCCGACTGGTTTGCGTAAATTCTTAGGGTTACATTTTCGCTCGAGTAATCTTGCGAGTGAATGTAGTTGAGGGCAAGGTTATTGGTTTGTCCTCCTGTAGCGATCACTTCAGCCGGCTTTAACACACCAGTGTGACTCGTGTTGTAACTTAATACACACTTTTCTATTGCTGGCAGCCAACTGCTGAGGTCTGGGTGGTTAACCGGTGATTGAACCTTTACACCATCCACTTCAGTCAAAACCGTGAACTCGGACTCCACCGGGGTAGTAAACGTTAAAACGAGAATCGGCATGATGAAAGCGGCAAGCAGTAACCAAAATGTTAACCATTTATTGGTGCTTTTAGCCGGAGCTACAACAGGAGCGGTTGCTGGTTCTACTGCCACTTTAGTTTGTTGAACTTTTGTAATTGGCTCAGGTTCAAATGTGTCAGTGATTGCTTGTTCAGTCGCTGCAGGCGTTGCAAACGTTAGGATAGGTTCAACGTCATTTTCTGCAATTTCAGCGGCTACTGGCTGATCATTTGATGACAGTGGCGCAGAGCGCTCAACGGTCGCAATAAATTGGTAACCGCGCTTCGGTACTGTCTTTACGAATTCAGGAGATTTAGTCGAGTCTTTGAGCATCTTTCTCAGAGTCGATACGGCTTGCGTTAAGCTTGAGTCATCCACCTCAAAGCCTTGGTCTCGCCAAACATACTCATGCAATTCATTACGAGTGATAACTTCATTAGGCCTTTCTGACAGCATCAAGAGAATGCGGCTTTCATTGCTACCAAGACGTACGACTTCACCGTCGCTCATTTGATCGACAAGTGAATTGCTGTTTGGGTCGAATACGAACCGTTGTGCGAGAATAAACTTTGTGCCGATATTACTCATTGAATTCTTCTATTTTGGATTGTTTTGGGGGGCGAAATAGACAAATCTCAGGTGAAGTTCCGTTAATTCTTCACCAAATCATGGCTTATTTTATGTTCTTTTATATTTATCAGGCTCAAGGATAATAAAAACAGATAAAAAAAACAGTGTTTTTATGATTTTTGACCTTGAATTTACATTTGTCATCCTCATGTTAATGAACAGAAGAGTGGCATCAAGTGTTACGCCCCTATGATTATTCAACATAAAGTATAGATGTTTTGGAGTAAAAATGAGCGAAACGGCAACGCAAAATAAAGAGACTCGTGGCTTTCAATCTGAAGTAAAACAACTACTTCATCTAATGATTCACTCACTGTATTCAAATAAAGAAATCTTTCTACGTGAGCTGATCTCTAACGCATCTGACGCGGCTGATAAGCTTCGTTTTCAAGCTCTATCGAACGGTGACCTTTACCAAGGTGATGCAGATCTAGGTGTAAAACTTTCTTTCAACGCGGAAGCAAACACGTTAACCATTTCTGATAACGGTATCGGTATGAGCCGCGACAACGTTATTGAGCATTTAGGTACGATCGCGAAGTCAGGCACTGCAGACTTTTTCTCAAAGTTGTCTGAAGATCAGAGCAAAGACTCTCAGCTGATCGGTCAATTTGGTGTTGGTTTTTATTCTGCATTTATCGTGGCAGACGCGGTAACGGTTCGCACTCGTGCAGCTGGCCTGCCGAACAATGAAGCTGTTCAGTGGCACTCTGCAGGTGAAGGCGATTACACAATCGAAGACATCACTAAAGAGTCTCGTGGTACTGACATCGTTCTGCACATGCGTGAAGACGGTAAAGAGTTCTTAAATGAGTGGCGTCTGCGTGAAGTGATTGGTAAATATTCTGACCACATCGGTATTCCTGTTTCTATCTTCACAGCAGTGAAAGATGACGAAGGTAAAGACACCGAAGAGAAACATTGGGAACAGATCAATAAGGCGCAAGCGCTTTGGACTCGCAACAAATCTGATATCGAGAAAGAAGAGTACCAAGAGTTTTACAAGCACGTATCTCACGACTTTGCTGATCCACTAACCTGGAGCCACAACAAGGTTGAAGGTAAGAACGATTACACAAGCCTGCTTTACATCCCAGCGAAAGCACCTTGGGACATGATGAACCGTGACCACAAGAGTGGCTTGAAACTTTACGTGCAGCGTGTATTCATCATGGATGACGCAGAGCAGTTTATGCCATCTTACATGCGTTTCGTTCGTGGCTTGATTGACTCAAACGATCTGCCATTGAACGTGTCTCGTGAAATCCTGCAAGACAACAAGGTAACTCAGTCTCTTCGTGGCGCATGTACCAAGCGTGTACTGACTATGCTTGAGCGCATGGCGAAGAATGACAATGATAAGTACCTAGAGTTTTGGAAAGAGTTCGGCCTAGTATTGAAAGAAGGCCCGGCTGAAGATATGGCGAACAAAGAGAAGATCGCTGGTCTACTTCGTTTCTCGTCAACGGAAGTGGATTCTGCTGAACAAACCATCAGCTTAGAATCTTACGTTGAGCGCATGAAAGAAGGCCAAGATAAGATTTACTACCTGACAGCAGATAGCTACGCTGCCGCTAAGAACAGCCCACACTTGGAGCAGTTCAAAGCTAAAGGTATTGAAGTGGTTCTAATGTACGATCGTATTGATGAGTACGTAATGAACTACCTGACTGACTTCGACGGTAAACAGTTCCAATCGATCACTAAAGCAGGCTTAGACCTAAGCAAGTTTGAAGGTGAAGAAGAGAAAGAGAAGCAAAAAGAGACAGAAGAAGAGTTCAAATCTGTTGTTGAGCGTACTCAATCTTACCTAGGTGGTCGTGTTAAAGAAGTTCGTACGACCTTCAAGCTAGCAACGACACCTGCGGTTGTTGTGACTGACGACTTCGAAATGGGCACGCAAATGGCGAAGCTTCTTGAAGCTGCGGGTCAAGCGGCACCGGAAGTGAAGTACATCTTCGAGATTAACCCTGAGCACGCACTGGTTAAACAGATGGCTGACGAAGCAGACGAGCAAGCGTTTGGTCGTTGGGTTGAGTTGCTACTTGGTCAAGCGATGCTGGCTGAAAAGGGCTCAATGGAAGATCCGTCACAATTCTTGGGTGCAATCAACGAGCTACTAACAAAGCGTTAGTCTTTCGACTTTAGGTTAAGCCAATGATTGTAATAAAAAGCTCGCAAATGCGGGCTTTTTTTATGAACGTCGTTGAAAATTGACCTAACGTGGTCAACGTCACCGTTATCGTCACAACAAATGTTGTCGATGCATTCTTTAGTCGTAAATTCAGCCAAATTGAATATTAATGTGATAGAATGCTCGACCTAATCAGCTGGGGCTAGGAAGCTATCAACTCCAGTTGTATGATTTTTAAACGTTATACCGAAACTTACCGTTTTGCTTCTGTTCACAGTTTTGCTTAGCCTCAATGGTTACTTAACGCTTTCTGTTCATCCTAAAAATGAGCAAGAGTGGAGGGATAGTGAGCTTCGGTATAAATCATAATTTTATAAGAGGATTAAACATGCGCATCATTCTTCTAGGTGCTCCTGGCGCGGGTAAAGGTACTCAAGCTAACTTCATCATGAACAAATTTGGTATCCCTCAAATTTCAACTGGTGACATGCTACGTGCTGCTATCAAAGCGGGTACTGAGCTTGGTAAGCAAGCAAAATCAGTAATCGACGCTGGTCAGCTAGTTTCTGATGAAATTATCCTTGGTCTTATCAAAGAGCGTATCGCTCAAGATGACTGTGAGAAAGGTTTCCTACTAGACGGTTTCCCACGCACAATCCCACAAGCGGATGGCCTAAAAGAAATGGGCATCGCTGTTGATTACGTTGTTGAATTCGACGTAGCTGACGATGTGATTGTTGAGCGTATGGCTGGTCGTCGTGCTCACCTTCCTTCTGGTCGTACATACCACAATGTGTACAACCCACCTAAAGAAGAAGGTAAAGATGACGTAACGGGTGAAGACCTAGTTGTACGTGATGACGACAAAGAAGAAACAGTTCGTGCACGTCTAGGTGTATACCACGATCAAACAGCTCCGCTTATCTCTTACTACGGTAAAGAAGCTGAAGCAGGCAACACTCAGTACCTTAAGTTTGATGGTACTAAGCAAGTTGCTGAAGTTAGTGCAGAACTTGAGAAAGCACTAGCATAATTGGCTAACAGCCAGTTTTAGAATTTGATATATTGGAAGCGACCTTAAGGGTCGCTTTTTTTGTTTCAATTTTTAGTACGATACCAATCTAGATAATTTGATTGCACATGATTCAGAACGGTTCAGACCCGATGGCAGTGGCTAGCAATTGAGAGTGGATGTTGTGTATCTCATATGAAGAGTGATTATTCAGACTTTCATTGAGGCGCAATGATCTTAAACTTATGCAGATTAGTATATTACTTTCCAGAAAATCACATATTGGTCTCAGGTATCTATGGAAAATAATAAAAAGCAGGGTGTTTTACTGGTGAACTTAGGAACTCCAGATTCGGCGACCCCCGCTGGCGTTCGTCGATTTTTGAGTGAATTCTTACACGACAAGCGAGTTGTAAACCTAACGCGTTGGCTTTGGTGTCCTATATTACATGGGGTGATTTTACCGATTCGCTCGCCTAAAGTTGCTAAGCTGTATCAGTCTGTCTGGATGGATGAAGGCTCACCACTGCTTGTGTACTCTCAAAGACAAGCTGAAAAGCTCCAGAAGAAGCTAGAGATGCCTGTTGCACTGGGTATGACCTATGGCAACCCAAGCCTAAAGACTGGTGTTGAGCAACTGATGGAGCAGGGCGTTGAGGACATCATCGTACTGCCTTTATATCCGCAGTACTCTGGTACAACCACAGCGGCGGTTTCTGATGGTTTAACCAAAGCCTTTAAGCAGATGCCAGTTATCCCGAGCTATCGCTTTATTCGCGACTACTACGCGCACCCAAGCTATGCCAAAGCATTGGCTGAAAGCGTCCGCAGTCATTGGGATAAAAATGGCAGAGCCGATCATTTAGTGTGTTCTTTCCACGGTATTCCGAAGCGACTGGCTGATGAAGGCGATATCTACCCTCAGCATTGTGAAGCGACAACAAAGCTGCTTGCGGCAGAGTTAGGTTTGTCAGCGGACGATATCACAATGACATACCAATCGCGATTTGGTCGAGAAGAGTGGTTGAAGCCATACACTGACGAGACACTTGAATCACTGCCGAGTAAAGGCATCAAGAAGATCGACATTATGGCACCTGCCTTTTCGGTTGACTGTTTGGAAACGTTGGAAGAGATTTCAGACCAGTGTAAAGAGACTTTCATTGACGCTGGTGGTTCGGACTTTAGCTACATTATGTGTCTGAACGACAGAGATTCGCACATCGATATGATGGCTGAACTAGTGGCGCTTCATCGCTAACTGATATGGCGATTGAATAGATAACAAAAGGGCTGCTCATTGAGCAGCCCTTTTTGATCAGGATATTTCGTTTTGAAACAGCTTGAGAGTTAAGCCGCAGATGTCTCTGTTGCTTGCTTAGCTTTAGGCTCTGCTTCAAGCGTCATGTTGGTTTCTACGCCGTGCATCCATGACACAAGCTTACCAGCACAAAGCAGCAGTAATATGCCACTCACCGTTGCTGTGATAGCAATACCACTGAAGATTGACATAGCACCAAGCTCACCAACGTGAGAACCAACCAGGCCTGCCACGTAGTTTGCCACCGCATTGAAGCCAAACCATGCACCCATCATCAATGATGCTAGGCGAAGCGGAGCTAACTTAGTGACCAACGACAGGCCAATAGGCGATAGACAAAGCTCACCAAGGGTATGGAAGAAGAAAGCGCCGACTAGCCATAGCATTGATGTTTTCACTGTTAGGTCACCGCCTTGCTCCATTACCGCGCCCATCATGCACACAAAGCCCAGTGCTAAGAAGAACAATGCCATTGCAAACTTCACAGGAGAGTTGGGTTCACGCTTACCCAGTTTCACCCAGAACGCAGCAATGATTGGAGCAAGTGTAATGATGAAGAATGGGTTCAAAGATTGGAACCACGCAGCAGGAACTTCAAAGCCACCAATCATACGGTCAGTATATTGTTGAGTGTAGATGTTCATTAGGCCGCCAGCTTGTTCAAAGCCCGCCCAGAATACAATCACGAACAGACCCATGATAAGAATCACTTTTAGTCTGTCGAACTCTTCTTTGGTCAGTGGCGCTTTTTCTTTAGATTTGTTCAGTGCTTTCGCTCTTGCAGCAGCAGGTACAGAACCGATGTTGCCTAACCAAGACTGAGCCATTGTCACTTGCATGATCAAGCTAATAACCATACCAATACCAGCGGCTAGGAAACCTGCTTTCCAACCGAATGAATCGACAGCAGCACCTGAAATTAAGCCACCAAGCAGCGCACCTAAGTTGATGCCCATGTAGAAAATGGTGAAAGCACCGTCACGGCGGTTATCGCCTTCTTGGTACAGATCGCCAACCATGGTTGAGATGTTCGGCTTAAACATACCGTTACCACTGATTAGCAGTGCTAAACCAAGGTACAGAGCGTTCACTTGGTCTAAACCGATGAAGCCGTTAGGTAGAGCCAGTGTAAATTGGCCAAGTGCCATTAATACACCGCCAATCAGAATTGATTTACGCTGACCTAGGTAGTTATCGGCAATCCAGCCACCAATTAATGGTGTGATGTAGACTAAACCGGTGTAAATACCGTAGAGATCGAGTGCGTCTTTCGTTGACCAACCCAGTCCACCGTTGAGGGTAGTGTCAGTCAAAAATAAGACAAGGATGGCGCGCATCGCATAGTAAGAGAAACGTTCCCATAGCTCTGTGCTAAAAAGTAGAAATAGGCCTCTAGGGTGGCCAAAGATGTTGTGGTTGCTTGACATAAGTTTTACTAATTTTAGGTATTAAAAGATTTTATAGTCATTCATGTATACACAGCGGGATAAAAGTCTGCAATAGACGTATTTTATGGTTACGACAACTTGGTTTAGCTAAGGTATTGATATTAATCATCTTTACTTTTAATGTTGCCCATTTTAAGTGTGCTGCAAACTAATTTTCCAGATTTGAGCTGGTTGGTTAATAACCTTTATTAAAGTCGTGTTGAATAAAAATCTTTAGATGCATTGCTCTGGTGTATCATTTTGAGTTTAAAGGGAGTGGTGTGCTCATTAGGTGGGGTATACATATGCTTACAACAATGAGTCTTTTGATCTCTAAATGATCTCTGTACAATGCTTAACCACTCCGACACCTATAACTTTTTGTTGATAAATTGGTCTGCTACGCATTATTTTTCGTTAGCAACGATTCATTTTATTAATGGCGATTCAACCGTTTTAGGCATGTGGTAAAATATCTAAAAATATAAAATGGCTAGTTAAATGAAACGTTGGTATTTGCTTTACTGTAAGCGTGGTGATCAAAAACGCGCTCAGCAGCACTTAGAGAATCAGGGGGTAGAGTGCTTTTACCCTCAAATAGAAGTCAAAAAGGTGGTGAGAGGGAAAGAAAAGCAGGTCAAAGAACCGCTGTTTCCGTCTTACATCTTTGTTCGCTTCGATTATGAGCAAGGTCCTAGCTTCACGACCGTTCGTTCAACACGTGGCGTTGTGGACTTTATTAAGTTCGGTTCACTGCCGCACGAGGTCCAAGGAGACTTGGTGTTTGAACTTAAAGAGTTTGAGAAGTGCTGCAGTAACGAAGTGGAAGATTGTTGTGTTGAGTTTGAATCTGGACAGGTAGTTAAGATTCAGAGTGGCCAATTTGCTGGGGTTGAAGCTATTTTCGATCAGAAAGACGGTGAGGCTCGATCGATTATGCTGGTGAAAATGATCAGCCAAGTCGTTCCAATCAGTATTGAGAACGAAGCACTACAAGCTCGCGCATAACTGCAGTAATAAAAATAGGCTTAAAACAAAAGGCGCATAATGCGCCTTTTTTAGTCTTTAGGATTTGTTCAAAACGCTCTAAGCGTTGTAAGCATCGTTGTGAACGGCTTGTACTGCACGGCCTGATGGGTCGACACAGTTTTTGAATGACTCATCCCACTCAATCGCTTTCGCTGATGAACAAGCAACTGAAGGACCACCAGGTACACACTCTGCCGCAGATTCTAGAGGGAATAGCTCCTCAAAGATTTCACGGTAAGCATAACCTTCTTTGGTTGTTGGCGTGTTGTAAGGGAAACGGAACTTAGCAGCTTCCATTTGTTGATCCGTTACTTTTGCTTCAGCCGTTGCTTTCAATGTATCAATCCAATCGTAGCCAACACCATCAGAGAACTGCTCTTTTTGACGCCATGCGATTGAATCTGGTAGGTAGTCTTCAAAACACTCACGCAGGATGTGTTTCTCCATCTTACCGTTACCGCACATCTTATCTTCAGGGTTCAGACGCATTGCGACATCGATGAACTCTTTATCCAAGAATGGTACACGGCCTTCAACACCCCATGCCGCTAGCGATTTGTTTGCACGAGCACAGTCGAACATGCTTAGAGCAAGCAGTTTACGTACTGTCTCTTCGTGGAACTCTTTCGCGTTTGGCGCTTTATGGAAGTACAGGTAACCACCAAAGATTTCATCAGCACCTTCACCTGAAAGTACCATCTTGATGCCCATCGCTTTGATCTTACGAGCCAGCAAGTACATTGGCGTTGATGCACGAATCGTCGTTACATCGTAAGTTTCGATATGGTAGATAACGTCACGGATTGCGTCTAGGCCTTCCTGAATAGTGTAAGTCATCTCATGGTGCACAGTTCCGATCTTGTCCGCAACTTCACGAGCAGCGATAAGGTCTGGTGCGCCTTCAAGACCAACAGCGAACGAGTGCAGTTGTGGCCACCAAGCTTCAGATTGCTCATCATCTTCGATACGCATTGCCGCAAAGCGCTTTGCAACTGCTGAAGTAATTGATGAATCCAGGCCACCAGATAGAAGTACACCGTAAGGAACGTCAGTCATTAGTTGACGTTTAACGGCTGCTTCTAGCGCTTCAGTCAGTTCTTCTTTGCTTGTGCTGTTGCCTTGTACCGCAGCGTACTCGTTCCAATCGCGGATGTAGTAGCGTTGAGGTTCAGCATCTTTCGAAGAGTAGAAGCTACCTGGAGGGAATTCACTGATCGTCTTACATACTTCAACCAATGCTTTCATCTCTGAAGCCACGTAGTAGTTGCCGTGCTCATCGTAACCTTGGTAAAGCGGGATGATACCAATATGGTCGCGGCCCACTAGGTACTCGTCTTTCTCTTCGTCGTATAAAACGAATGCGAAAATACCGTTAAGCTCTTCTAGAAGGTCTGCACCCATCTCTTGGTATAGCGCTAGGATAACTTCACAGTCAGAATCAGTCTGGAACTGGTACTTATCTTCATAGCGTGCACGAAGTTCTTTGTGGTTATAAATTTCACCGTTTACTGCAAGAATGTGCTTTTTGTCTTGACTGTATAGTGGTTGAGCACCACTGTTCAAGCCAACAATAGCAAGACGTTCATGAGCAAGGATTGCTTTTTCACCAGCATAGATACCAGACCAGTCTGGACCACGGTGACGAAGCTTCTTAGACATTTCTAAAGCAATAGGGCGAAGTGTTGCGGCATCACTTTTAATGTCGAGAATGCCAAATACTGAACACATAGAACTTCCTTTTAAATAATTTCCAAATCAACTGCATTCAATTTGCCATTCTGGCTAAAAAAAGCAACCGGATGTGAGCAAAAAAATAATATAAAGGGTGTTCTGTTAGAAATTATCTAATTTTTATGTGCTTTTGGTGTGTGATGTTTAATTGCGGTTGGTTTTTTAAACAAAAACCTCTCAAAAGTGCGAAAAATAGGCAGTTTTGAGAGGTTTAGTTGAACACTGTCTAATACTAGATTTTATTGATATTTGGATTTAACTGTTCGCAAACGTGGCGAGCAAAACCACTACCAGCCTCGCTGTAAATGTTAAATGCCGCATCAACGCCATTCTCTTTCAGTGTTTCGAGTTGATCGGGATATTCAGCAATAGCCGCAATTTGGCCTTTAAAGTTACGTGACTTTAATTGTTCTAAAGCGGTTTGATTACCTTGGTGGTGAGGCATTGCCAAAATCACCAGCTTTACGTTTGCTGTATCTAGAATTCGCTCCCAGAAATCTGGGTCAGTCGCGTCGCCAGAAATCACGTTTCTGCCTTGGCTTCTGTGGTTGTGCGCGGCTTCTTCACGCACTTCTACACCTAGGCTGACCTTGCCATAGCGAGTACGTAATTCGTCATAAGCACCGGTACCAATTCGGCCCATACCTAGAATAAGCACTTGGGCACGACCAGGGTCAATTCGCTTATCACGTCGGTGAAGCTTTTCTGACGCATGCTCTTTTAGCCATTTACCTGACTGCTGATAAAGCTTATGACCAGCTCGGTTTAAAGGAGCAGCGATTAGAAAAGACAGTGAAACTGCAATGGCAACGGCAACTAAGATATCACCCGACATCCAACCCATCTTGAAGGCGAGACCACCAACGATGAGGCCAAACTCGCTATAGTTAAACAGTGATAGCGAGGCAAGTAGAGACGTTCGAACACGGAACTTGAAGCGGTTGAGTACCAAGAAGTAGAGAACACCTTTCACAGGCAGCATCAGCAAGAACAAGATTGCGAGCATAAAGCCTTGAATGGTTGGTTGCTCTGACAGACCAATATTCAAGAAGAAACAGACAAGGAAAAGTTCTTTAAGGTTAAACAGCGCCTTTGATAATTCTGAGGCTTTTGGGTGACCAGCAAGTAACATACCTAGAACAAGAGCCCCCAAATCTGGTTTCACACCAACCAAATGGAATAAACCAGCACCGACGACTAATGCGAAGAAGATGCCGGAAAGAACCAGCATCTCACCGTGACCAACCCAATCGAGCACTTTGTAGAACAGTGGGCGTAATAAGGGTAGGGCAAACAGAGCAATTGCATACCACTCAGGTATTTTGCCCGTAGAAGCCGTTAAGAATACTACGGCGAAGATATCCTGCATGACCAAGATACCAATCGCTAACGTTCCGTAGGTCGCATTCATTTCGCCTTTCTCTTGCAGAGTCTTAACCGCAAATACAGTACTAGAGAATGAAAGAGCAAAACCGAGCAGAACGATCTGTTCTACCGACATGGCAGCTAGCGATGAAATACCTAAGAACTTAAAGCCAAACAGGGCGACGGCGAAAAACAGAGTGGACAAAAGGTTGTGGATTGTCGCGCCAGCCCAGATCTCTTTAGAGAGTAGGGTTTTGATATCGAGCTTTAAGCCGATAGTAAATAGAAGCAGCGTGACACCAAGGTCAGCTAAAGTAATGATGGTGTCATTGGTTTCAAAGCCAAAGGCAAAAAGCCCAAAGCCTGCAACCAAAAAACCAACTAATGGGGGAAGGTGACACTTTAAAGCAATAAATCCTGCGATAAACGCAGTGGATATTAATATAAGTTCCATAACTTGTTGTTGTAGTTCCCTAGCTTAAAAAAACGGGCCGTGTTTATACAAACACGGCCCGCGGAAAATCAGAATTGTTTTCTCTAGTCTTCGAGAAGCTTCTGCAGTAACACGCCGTTAAGCATGGCGCGCTTAATCATAGCAAAAGCTCCCATCGTAGGATGTTTACCGATCTGTGATGCTACAATAGGCAGGCCGCTATGGAAAGTCGTTAACGACTGATTCTCTACATTGCGCTTAATTGCAGGAAAAACAATCTCTTGTGCCTTGGTAATATCACCAGCAATGATAACTTTTTGAGGGTTAAATAAGTTAATCGTCATCGCGATAGCCTTACCTAACTGGTTTCCTACTCGAACTAAGCTTTGCTTGGCTAGCTCATCACCATTAATCGCGTGGTCACAAACGTCTTGAATCGTAATATGCTTAAGCTCTGTTAAAGAAGACTCATAGCCTTGTTTAATCAGCTTCTGCACGCGTTCAACGATAGCTGGGTTTGCCGCTACTGTTTCAAGACAGCCGAAGTTACCACATTGGCATTGCTCGCCTAGCGGATCAATTTGGATATGACCAATTTCACCCACATTACGGTTATGACCTAGGAAAACCTGACCATTAACGATAATACCTGCACCTGTACCACGGTGAACACTGACCAAAATAGAATCTTGGCTATCTTTACTTGCACCGAAGTAGTGCTCAGCAAGCGCCATTCCACGAACATCGTTACCAACAAAACAAGCAACATGGAATGTATCGCGAATAATGTCGCTTAATGCGAGGTTATCGATGTCGGTATTCGGCATGTACTCAACAACACCGGTCGTTGGGTTAACCAAGCCTGGAAGCGTGACACCAATAGCAATCAGTTGATCGATCTTTGGTTGATGCTCAGCAATGAAAGCTTTGAGGTTATTGACCAAGCCTTGGGTAAGGTCTGATTGGTCTGAATAATTCAGGTCTTGCTGTTGGAAAGCCAATTCACGACCACCAAGGTCATGCAGGCTTATTTGAATGTAGTCTCGACCCAAACGCACAGCAACAGAATGAAAAGGCTCTACTTCTGTGGTTAGGGAGATAGCGCGTCTACCGCCAGTAGACGCTTGCTGCGCAACCTCTTTAATTAGGCCGCGCTCTAAAAGTTGGCGGGTAATTTTTGTAACACTTGCCGGTGCGAGTTGGCTTACATCAGCCACTTGTATACGACTGATAGGCCCCTGTTGGTCTATAAGTCGGTATACCGCCGCACTGTTTAGTTGTTTAACTAAGTCTACGTTACCTATTTGTCCGCCATTCATACTTAATTGTGCTCGTATTGTCCGTTAACAACAGTCGCTTTAACGTTAAAGTCTCGGTCAAATACAGCTAGGTTTGCAACCATGCCTTTTTTGATTCGACCTAGCTTGCTTTCTACACCGATAGCCGTAGCTGGGTATAGCGTAGCCATGCGAAGAGCTTCGTCTAAAGCGATACCAGCGTGCTCAACTGTATTCTGAACTGCTTCAATCATAGTCAGAGCTGAGCCGCCCAGTGTGCCGTTTTCATCAACACACTTACCATCACGGTAATATACTTTCTTACCGACAAAAATAAAGTATTCCATGTCAGCACCTGCAGGAGCTGTGGCATCCGTCACTAATACCAACTTTTCTCCCTTGATTTTATGCGCAATTCTGATGTTTGCGTAATCAACGTGGAAGCCGTCGGCAATAATGCCAGCGTAAACCTCAGGAGTATCGTAAATCGCGCCAACAACGCCAGGCTCACGACCAACCATCGGCGTCATTGCATTGAACAGGTGAGTGGCGAACGTGATACCAGATTCGAAACCTTGACGCGCTTCTGCGTAAGTTGCGTTGGTGTGGCCGATAGAAACGACAACGCCAGCTTTGTGCAGGCGTTCGATGTGTTCAGGGTCGTTAAGCTCTGGAGCCAATGTTACTTTTGCAACAAGGTCACGGTTCTCACAGATAAGCTCAATCATTTCGTTGTCAGATTTACGAATGTGATCGACGCTATGGATGCCTTTTTTCGCAACGTTTAGGTAAGGGCCTTCAAGGTGCAGACCTAAAGATTGGTTTTGGTACTGGTTATGGTATTCACGAGCTGCCGTAATAACCGCACGCATATCTTCGTCTGAAGAGGTGATAAGCGTTGGTAGGAAGCTAGTACAGCCAGATTTCAGGTTTGCTTTGTGCATGATCTGCATGGTTTCTGCAGTGATCTCATCGTTAAGCATTACACCGCCACAACCATTCAGTTGTAGGTCAATGAAACCTGGGCTTAGGTTTGCTCCGTCTAGGTCGCGAAGCTCGATTCCTTCTGGCAATTCAGAGATAGGACAGACTTTTTTGATCAGTTCGTTTTCGATTACAACAGCATGATCGGTTAGAACATCACTACCAGTGTAAATTTTACAGTTACTTAGCGCGTACATAGTCAGCTAATCCTTATTTCGTGAGATCTTTTAAATTCGTTCGTTACCTAAATGCGGACTTAGTTTGCGAGCATCATTTACGTAACGATTTATCTTTTATGGGCAAACGGCTTCAAAATGAGAAGCGATTTAAGTTGTTGAAAAACATATGAACAATTGATTTTTATTATACATTTAGGTTCATCAATAATGATTATTCACGGTGCTTTATAAGCCCGGAGTTACCATCTTTTTGCCTAATGATTAGATTTGGATTTTATCCATAAATGTTCATTTTTTTGAATGATAAAATAAGTTTTATGATCTCGCTAGCAAAAACCTCTGGATTTGGTAAAAACTGGTGATTAGGATCACAAATGGTAAGGTTTTAATTTGCGGGGCAAAATTAATTGAATACACTGAATAGGACTAAATTGAGCGACTAAAATAAGTTTCTCAAACGAATTCTAAAAAATCCTATAGGGGGAAACAACTGGTGAATATTCTAGGATATGCGCAGAAGCTTGGTAAGGCGTTAATGCTACCAATCGCAACGCTTCCGATTGCGGCATTGCTGCTACGTCTGGGTCAACCAGACTTACTCGATATCGCATTCATGGCATCTGCTGGTAACGCAATCTTCAGTCAACTACCATTATTGTTTGGTTTGGGTATAGCTATTGGTCTTTCTAAAGACGGTAACGGCGCAGCAGGCCTTGCTGGTGCAGTTGCTTACTTTGTTCTGACAGCAACCGCAACAAACATCGATGCTAGTGTAAATATGTCATTCTTCGGCGGTATCTTTGCAGGTATCATCGCAGGTCACTCTTACAATGCATTCCACGCGACTCGTCTTCCAGAGTGGCTAGCATTCTTCTCTGGCAAACGTCTAGTTCCTATTATGGCTGGTCTATTTGCTCTAGTTGCTGGCGCAATCTTTGGTGTTGTATGGCCTGCTGTTCAATCTGGTCTAGATGCACTTGCTCACGCAGTTTCAACGTCTGGCGCTATCGGTCAATTTGTTTACGGTACTCTTAACCGTGCACTTATCCCAGTAGGTCTACACCATGTACTGAACTCGTACTTCTGGTTCGGTATGGGCTCTTGTCAAGAGATCGTAGTTGCTGCAGAAGGCTTCTCTCAACTTTGTGTTGACCCTGCACTAGCTAAAACTTTAGTTGTTGGTCAAGAGTACACATTTGAATTTGCTAACTCAGTTAACCCAGAAATTGTTGCAACTGTTAAAGAAGTAACTGAAACAGTTAAATCTGGCGACCTACACCGTTTCTTCGGCGGCGATAAAGGCGCTGGCGTATTCATGAACGGTTTCTTCCCAGTAATGATGTTCGGTCTACCAGGTGCTGCACTTGCAATGTACCTAGCTGCTCCTGCTGAAAAACGTAGCCAAGTTGGTGGCGCACTATTCTCAGTTGCATTCTGTTCATTCCTAACAGGTATCACAGAGCCGCTAGAATTCATGTTCGTATTCCTAGCTCCTGCTCTATACGCAATGCACGCTGTATTTACAGGTTTGTCTCTAGTAGTTGCTAACATGTTTGGTACTCTGCACGGTTTCGGTTTCTCTGCTGGTCTTATCGACTTCGTATTGAACTGGGGTCTAGCAACTAAACCATTCGTACTACTACTAATCGGTCTTGGCTTCGGTGCTCTATACTTCTTCACTTTCTCTTTCGCAATCCGCGCTTTCAACTTGAAATCGCCAGGTCGTGAAGATGATGACGAAGCTGTTGCAGCTCCTGCTGGCGAAGCACCAAAGGGCGACCTTGCACGTCAATACCTGAAAGCTCTAGGTGGTCACGACAACCTAACTTCAATCGACGCTTGTATCACTCGTCTACGTCTAACTCTTAAAGACCGCTCTGTTGCAGATGAAGTTGTTCTTAAGAAACTTGGTGCTAAAGGTGTGGTTAAACTAGGTGAAAACAACCTACAGGTTATCCTAGGCCCACTAGCTGAAATCGTAGCTGGCGAAATGAAAGCTATTGGTGCAGGCGAAGACCTATCTGATGTAAAACTTCCACAGTAAGGGAAGTACTTAATTAAGACGTAAAGTTACTCTTAAGTAAGTGTCAAATTGAAAGCCTCCCACACGGGAGGCTTTTTTGTGCCTGCAGTTTAAGACCAGCGAACACGGTTCGTTCTATTCTTCATCGAATAGCAGAAATAATCGCAATTAACGGACGGTTCTTATTGTGCAAAGGCTAAGAATTGTGGATGATTAGCAACAATGATCTTTCTATCTTTGACTGGCGCTATAAGCGACCGTTTTCTTGGGGACGAAAGATAACTTTCTCTGACAATACTAAATACATAGAGGTGCTATAGATGAGTGAAGCTGAGGCTCGTCCATCGAATTTCATTCGCCAAATTATTGATAAAGATTTAGCGGATGGTACACACAGTAGCGTGCATACTCGTTTCCCGCCGGAGCCAAATGGCTACCTGCACATTGGTCACGCTAAATCTATTTGCTTGAACTTTGGTATTGCTCAGGACTACCAGGGACAATGTAATCTTCGTTTCGATGATACAAACCCTGAAAAAGAAGACGTTGAATACGTTGAGTCAATTAAGAATGATGTAAGCTGGTTAGGCTTCGAATGGTCTGGTGATATTTGTTACTCATCAAACTACTTCGATACGCTTTACGCTTATGCTGTGGAATTAATTAATAAAGGCTTAGCGTATGTTGACGAGCTAAGTCCTGATCAAATCCGTGAGTACCGTGGCACGCTAAAAGAGCCTGGTAAAGCGAGCCCATACCGTGACCGCAGCCCTGAAGAGAACCTAGCGTTGTTTGAAAAAATGCGTGACGGTGGCTTTGAAGAAGGTAAAGCGTGTCTACGTGCTAAGATCGACATGAGCTCTTCGTTCATGGTTATGCGCGATCCTGTTATCTACCGTGTTCGTTTTGCTCACCACCATCAAACGGCTGACAAGTGGTGCATTTACCCAATGTACGACTTTACTCACTGTATCTCTGATGCGCTGGAAGGTATTACGCACTCTATCTGTACGCTTGAATTCCAAGATAACCGTCGTTTGTACGATTGGGTTCTAGATAACATCACGATTGACTGCCAACCTCGTCAGTACGAGTTTAGCCGCCTGAATCTTGAATATACAGTGATGTCTAAGCGTAAGCTGAACCAACTTGTGGTTGAAAACCTAGTTCAAGGTTGGGATGACCCACGCATGCCTACTATTTCTGGCCTACGTCGTCGTGGTTTTACTTCAAGCTCGATTCGTGAATTCTGTAAGCGTATTGGTGTAACTAAGCAAGAGAACATGATTGAGTTCGGTTCACTTGAATCTTGCATCCGTGATGATCTGAACGAAAATGCACCTCGTGCAATGGCTGTTCTGGATCCAGTTAAGATCGTTATCGAAAACTACGAAGCAGATACAGTAGAAACGCTAACGGTTGCAAACCACCCGAACAAGCCAGAAATGGGTACTCGTGAAGTTCCATTTACACGCGAAGTTTGGATCGAACGTGACGACTTCCGTGAAGAAGCAAACAAAAAGTACAAGCGTTTGGTTCTAGGTAAAGAAGTTCGCCTGCGTGGTGCTTACGTGATCAAAGCTGAACGTATCGAAAAAGATGCAGAAGGCAACATTACGACTATCTTCTGTTCTTACGACAATGAAACATTGGGTAAGAACCCTGCAGATGGCCGCAAAGTGAAAGGCGTTATCCACTGGGTATCTGCTGATAAAGCACTGCCTGCTGAGATTCGTTTGTACGATCGTCTATTCACAGTGCCAAACCCAGCCGCTGCTGATGACTTCGCTGCAACGCTAAACCCTGAATCACTTGTTACGCTAAATGGTTTTGTTGAACCTAGCTTAGTAGAAGGTGTGGCAGAGCAAGCGTACCAGTTTGAACGTACAGGTTACTTCTGTGTGGATTCGAAAGACTCTAAAGCAGATGCACTAGTCTTCAACCGCACGGTTGGTCTACGTGACACATGGGGTAAAACTGAAGCTTAATGCTTGAGTATTTAGTTTGTTAAAAACGACCCAATAAAAAACCGGCTTAGAGCCGGTTTTTTTGTGTCTTAAATTTGATTACCAAGGTGTTTCTAGTGACCAACTAGCGTTTTAAGCACTAGAGCCAGAGTTTTAGGGATTATTAGGGTCTTGTTGGGTTACTTCACCCGTGCGTGAGTTGTACCAGAAAACATAACCTGCATTACCAGGATCGCTGTCGAAATCGACTCCAGTGTAGATGAAGTAGCAAAGCGCGAGTTTGTTTTGAGGAGTACCGTCTTTGGCAACAAAACTATGGTTTTGACGGCGGGTAATAAAATCAAAATTGTTGGACTGGTTCGGGTCTGTAGTAGCGGTCAGGTCGGTTGTCATAATGGCATTCCATATTGACACACACCCTTGGTCACCTTGACCTATGTTGTAAGGCTGCCCCATAGGGTTGCCTTTATCGACGCCGAGTGGGTAGCCGACGTCATTTATGTCCAATTGAGCATTGCCGTCTCCGTCTTCCCCAAAACCTGGCATGTCATTCATTTCAGCGTTGCCGCCGCCGCTGACCAGCCATTTACTGTGAGCAAACGTGATCGCAGTTTGAAATTGAGATTGAGCAGCGTCAAACAGAGCGATACGGCCATCGGTTTGAATGTTAAGAAAACGGGGAAGGGCAACAATAGCAAGCACTGCAATAATCACCACAACAACCAACATCTCAATTAAAGTAAAAGCCTTAACTAGCGGGATTCTTTTCATGGATACTTTATGATGCCCTATATAAAAAACGCCGGCCTAAGCCAGCGTTCTGTATTACTACTTCGCTTTATGCGCGTCTGGATTGCCTTTGCAATCTCCGTTAATGCTTTTGCCGTACAAGTACAAACTGTGGTTTGTTAGTTGCACGTTGTAACGCTGAGCAATCTCTTTCTGTCTTTCTTCGATGATGTCATCAGAGAATTCGATCACTTCGCCACAATCTAAACATACAAGGTGGTCGTGGTGGTGCTGTGTAGAAAGTTCAAATACAGACTTGCCGCCTTCGAAGTGGTGACGAGTTACAATGCCAGCGTCATCGAATTGGTTAAGTACTCGATAAACGGTTGCAAGACCGATTTCTTCACCTAGGTCGATCAGCTTCTTATATAAATCTTCAGCACTAATATGTTGGCAGTCTGGCTGTTGTAATACTTCTAAAATTTTGAGCCGTGGAAGGGTCACTTTAAGACCTGCATCTTTTAGCGCTTGATTATTGTCTGACATATACTTTCCTGTTGATGATCTGCAGCAATTAACAGAATTCAATATTAATACCATTATAGTTTAGTCAGGCATAACAATAAACCACGAACTTCAAAGGGTTACTTACTGACATCACAATCTGTTTTGTAAATTGGAAGTATCTCACTTATAGTGGAGGTACGACCAGTCAAGGTGACGGTGTTTCTGATATGAACATGGAATGTTGTTATGAATAAGCAACTCGCAAAAATATATAAACCCAACATTGTAAAATTTGCTCTTAATATTTGGCCTCCCTTTTGGGGAGCGGGTATTCGAATAGCCCACATTAGCACTGACTTTAGGGTTGTTAAGACAGTACTTAAGCTACGCTGGTGGAATAAGAACGCCAATCGTACTCAATATGGCGGCAGTATCTTTTCTCTTACCGATCCCGTTTACTCATTGATGTTAATGGGAATTTTAGGTGAACGATATTATGTTTGGGATAAAGAAGCGAGCATTAACTTCATCAAGCCGGGGCAATCGGACTTGTATGCAGATTTTGAGATAAGGCAAGGGCAGCTTGACGATATCTATCGTCAGACGCAACTCGGTGAAAAGTGTTTCCCCGAATTTATTATTCACGTGAAAGATAAGCAGGGTAATGTGGTTTCAGAAATTCAACGCACCCTCTATGTAAGAAAGAAGCCGCAATTTAGAGATGATGATGAAGCATTAGAGGCTGAGTGCTAATTAATAGATTTTAAATAGCAAAAAACCTCCTATAAGGAGGTTTTTTCATATCTACATAATGGTTATTAACTGTAACAATTAACAACCACTAGAGAATTAGTCTTCTAGCTCTGCTAGGCACATCTCTTCGTGGATTTGTTTAACCCAGTTAGATACGCGCTCATCAGTTAGCTCAGGTTGACGGTCTTCATCGATACATAGACCAACGAATTGGCTGTCATCGCCTTCAACTAAACCTTTCGATGCTTCGAATTCGTAGCCTTCAGTTGATGTGTGACCTAGGATAGTACCGCCTTTCGCTTCAACGATGTCACGGATAGTACCCATAGCATCACAGAAGTATTCTGCGTAATCTTCTTGGTCGCCACAACCAAAGATAGCAACAAGCTTAGTTGAGAAATCAATAGCTTCTAGCTCTGGGAAAAAGTCATCCCAATCACATTGTGCTTCGCCGTAGTACCACGTAGGGATACCAAGCAGCAGTAGATCGAAGTTATCGATATCTTCTTTGCTGCTTTTTGCAATGTCTTGAACGTGAACGAGCTGTTTGCTCAATTGCTTTTGAATCATCTTAGCAACAGCTTCAGTGTTACCTGTATCGCTACCAAAGAAGAGACCTACACTTGCCATAGAATCATTACCTTTCATTTTGTCTGTTGTCGGTGTAATAAAGTTCGGAAGAGAATCGTTAGATCCCAGTTCCTTCCCAGCTTAGTTGGATTATCCCTTTGGCGATAAAACCCGCACAGCCAAGGAAAAGTACTAACCATACGATGCGACGACCAAATGGAGGAACATTTCCCTGCTTGAGAACGTCCTTAATTGCCATACCGATTAAAAAGAAAATCGCGGCAAACAGGAGATCTAAACCAACAGATTCGATGATGTTCATGTAGTCGTAAAGCATGGGAACCTTATATACCAATTTTGCTTGGGCGCACTATATCACTGTTGTGAGATAAAGTTAATCTGCAGTAATTACACAGCTCTCATTTATCTGCACGAAAAAGCGCAGTTAAGCGATGAATTTTCTAATTGCTCTAAGTACTTCTGCTGGTTTTTCAGCATGCAGCCAGTGACCTGTGTTGGCAATGACATGCGCTTTTGCGTTAGAAAATTGCTGCTGAACGGCTGCTTGATGTTCTGCGGTGAGGTAATCTGAATCCCCACCTTTAATGAGCAAGGTTTTGACCGAGGTTTTCTCGATCGGTTCCCAACCAATAATATGTGGGTAGTTGCTCAATAACGAAGCAACATTGAAGCGCCATTCCATGATGCCTTGCTCTGTTTTGAACAAAGATTTGGTTAAAAACTGGCGAACGCCATCGATCTCGATATGTTTTGCGAGAACCTTGAGTGCATCTGAGCGTGAAGTTGGCTCTTCTTCTATCACGGCTTGCAGGCCTGCGAATACGTTGTCGTGGCGACTCTGAGTGTACGCAACCGGAGCCATATCCAAGACAATCAATTTATGCAGCGCAAGATGTTGTGTCAGTGCCATCGCTACTTTGCCACCCATCGAGTGACCAATCACAGTGACGTCTTCTGACTTAAGATCATGCAGCAGTTGAGCCACGTCTTGTGCCATCGCTTGATAGTTATGAGTGTCACTATGGAAGGATTGACCGTGGTTGCGGAGATCGATACTAAGTACCTGATGATCGGCTTTTAGATCCCTAGCGAGCAAGCCAAGGTTGTCCAGATTACCGAATAATCCATGGATCAAAACAATGGTGTGACCCTCACCTTCAATTTTATAGTTGAGCTGTACTGACATTTTTATCTTATTCATGGTGGGTTTGACGTAGAGTATCCGCGCGGATCTCGCTATAATCCCCCAGAGTTTAAACATTGAGATTGTGAAAAGCGAATGAAAACAATTGAGGTTGATGAGGACCTATACCGTTTTATTGCGGGTCAGACAGAACGTATTGGCGAAAGCGCTTCAGATATTCTGCGCCGCTTGTTACAGGTTGATAGCCAAGGCATGGCTCCGATCGAAGAGATCGTTGAGCCAAAAGGTATCGTTGTTAGCAAAGAGGTAGGCTTTACTCCAGAGAAGTTCGATGGCGTTAAAGAAATGCGCTCACTACTAATATCAGATGAGTTTGCATCACTAAAGAAAGCCATTGATCGTTTCATGCTTGTGTTATCAACACTGCATAAAATCGACCCTTTAAGCTTTTCAGAAGCAACTCAAGTAAAAGGCCGTAAGCGCGTTTACTTTGCAGATAACGAAGCGACGTTGCTAGCAAACGGCAACACGACTAAGCCTAAAGCTATTCCACAAAGTCCTTTTTGGGTTATTACTAATAACAATACAAGCCGAAAAAGACAGATGGTTGAGCAGCTTATGAGCCGCATGAATTTCCAAGCAGAATTGATAGAAAAAGTAACAGGTTCAATTTAACGAAATCTGATTTAAACCTCATAATATCCATGGATAAGAAGATATTATGAGGTTTTTTTGTTTTAAAATTTTATATATAAGGATGTCGAAAAATGGCTATGCACCCTCGTGCTGGGCAGAAAGCTCAGCAGGAAGATCTTCATAATATCCCGGCTTTAGTTGCTAACTATTTCTTACAGCAACCGGATGCTACGAACCCAGATCATAAAGTACTTTTCGGTACTTCAGGTCACCGCGGTACAGCAGACAAATCAACATTTAACGAAAACCACATTCTAGCAATTGCACAAGCGGTTGCTGAAGTTCGTGCCGAGCAAGGTACAACTGGCCCTCTTTTCTTAGGTAAAGATACTCACGCTCTATCTGAGCCTGCGTTCTCTACGGTTATCGAAGTGCTTGTAGCGAACGGTGTTGAAGTTATTATTCAAGAAAACAACGGCTTTACTCCAACACCTGGTATCTCGCACGCGATTCTTACGCACAACCTAGTGAATGACAAAAAAGCCGACGGCATTGTTATCACGCCTTCACATAACCCACCTCAAGACGGCGGTATTAAATACAACCCGACACACGGTGGCCCAGCTGAAGCTGAACTGACTCAAGCGATTGAAGACCGTGCGAACGTGATCATTGCTGAGCAAATGCAAGGTGTTAAGCGTACGCCTATCGCACAGGCTAAACAGTCTGAGCTAGTAAAAGAAGTTGACCTAGTCGCGCCATACGTCGCTGATTTGGTTAACGTCGTGGATATGGAAGCGATCCAGAAAGCAAACATCAAGATTGGTGTTGATCCACTGGGTGGCAGCGGTATTGATTACTGGCGTCAAATTGGTAAAGCGTACAATCTAGATCTTACTCTGGTAAGTGAAGCGGTTGACCCTTCATTCCAATTCATGTCTCTAGATAAAGATGGCGTAGTTCGTATGGACTGTTCTTCTCCATACGCAATGGCAGGCTTACTGGCGCTTAAAGACGAGTACGCTCTAGCATTTGGTAACGACCCAGATTACGATCGCCACGGTATCGTGACACCTAAAGGTTTGATGAATCCAAACCACTTCTTAGCGGTTTGTATTGATTACCTATACCGTAACCGTGAAGGTTGGGGTAAAGACGTTGCTGTTGGTAAGACACTAGTATCAAGTGCATTAATCGATCGCGTAGTTTCTGACTTAGGTCGCGAACTTTGTGAAGTGCCAGTTGGTTTCAAATGGTTCGTTGATGGCTTATACAACGGCCAGTTTGGTTTTGGTGGCGAAGAGAGCGCAGGTGCTTCTTTCCTACGTAAAGACGGTACGCCTTGGTCAACAGATAAAGACGGCCTGATTCTTTGCTTGCTTGCGGCTGAGATCACAGCAGTGACAGGTAATAACCCACAAGAATACTACGAAGAACTTGCCGCTAAACACGGTGAATCTAAGTACAACCGTATTCAAGCGGTAGCAAATGGTGCACAGAAAGACGTGCTGAAGAAACTATCTCCAGAGATGGTTTCTGCTGAGACGTTGGCTGGTGATGCAATTACTGCACGCTTAACACACGCTCCAGGTAACGGTGCTGCGATTGGTGGCTTGAAAGTGACAACTGAGAACGGCTGGTTTGCTGCTCGTCCATCAGGCACTGAAGACATCTACAAGATCTACTGTGAAAGCTTTAAGGGTGAAGAGCACCTGAAAGCAATCGAAGCAGAAGCTCAAGAGATTGTGAACCAAGTATTTGCAGCGGCTGGCCTATAATCGAATCTCGATTACTAGAGTTGCTACGTAAATAGAAGAAGGGTTGATGTGAAAGCATCAGCCCTTTTTGTTTGTGTTAGTTACGTATAAGCGGGAAAAGGTAACTGAGTTAGCTCAGACGACTAACCGTGTGGCCAACTTTGTGGCATCACAAACCAGAATTGCCCCGACTTTGTTTGCCCATGGACGAAGCGATCACCGAACTCGGTGATCGGCTGACTGCTGAAATCATCCGTCCCTGCTGCCCATTGCTCTTTGGTGAGTGGATACAGTGGTTCACTGATTAAATGAGCCTGATCTTGATAGCACCAAAAGCCGTTTACTTGGCTTGGGTTAATGTCATAGCCCAAGCATTTTGTCGGTATGTTTTGCTCTAAGAAAGGGTTGGTATATAGACGACCTTGCATCAGTAAGTGTTTTGAGTCGACATCGATTTCTGGATATTGCTCAACAAAGGCGGCAGAAGAGGACATTTCTAGTTGGTGGCTGAGCATCCTGTCGAGTTTCTTATCCAATTGGTCGTGAGAGTTGGGTCCAAACCATGTTTGTTCGTGGAGCAGATAAAACTTAATCGCCACTTCCCAATGTTGCAGCTTTTGGCTGCTCTCTTCTTTAAGAATAAAGTCGATTGCACCGAGAGTTCTGCCTTCCACATTGATCTGAATCTCGTCGTGCTTTATCGAGTAATTCGGTGAGGCAGCGATCACTTGCTCGCATAGATATTGGTAGAGGAAACCTAATCTAGGATTACCCTCATAAGTATGTGATGAGTCGATGGCATGGTTGCTAGAGAATGCACTGAGATCCGAAACCGGTGGCTTGATTTCTAGTAATGGCGGTGAGTCGATGACCCATTGGTAAAAACGTTGCAGTGCTGTCATCTCTTCCTCATAAACTCATCGTGGGGCTTTCGACATTCTACCCGTAAATTGATATAACGACGTTATTATAAAGGTAAGCTGGAAAGAAAAATGATTAACTTACAATTAGAAAAGCTACTTAACGAAAAACTGCAGCCACAGCAGATTAAAGATTACTGTCCTAATGGTCTTCAAGTTGAAGGCGCGACAGAAGTGAAGCGAATCGTTACTGGTGTAACAGCTTCGCAAGCTTTGATTAATAAAGCGGTTGAGCTAGAGGCTGACGCTTTGTTGGTTCATCACGGTTTCTTTTGGAAAGGTGAGTCAGAGGCAATTCGTGGCATGAAGGGCAAACGCATTCGCACTCTGATAAAGAATGACATTAACCTTTTGGGTTATCACTTACCTCTCGATATCCACCCTGAACTTGGTAACAACGCCAAACTCGCTGAACTGCTTGATATTGAAGTAGAAGGTGGCTTGGAAGGGCACCCACAATCGGTTGCTATGTTTGGTAGATTAAAAACACCAATGACAGGTACTGAATTCGCAGAAAAAATCGATCAAGCTCTAAATCGTAAACCACTGCATATCGCTCCAGAAAACCAAGACAAAATGATAACGACCGTCGGTTGGTGTACTGGTGGTGGTCAAGACTACATTGAGCTAGCGGCTTCTGAAGGCATTGATGCTTTTATTTCTGGTGAAATTTCTGAGCGCACTACTTACTCAGCACGCGAGCAAGACATTCATTATTTTGCTGCTGGCCACCACGCGACTGAGCGATACGGTGTAAAAGCGTTAGGTGAATGGTTAGCGGAAGAACATGGCTTGGATGTTGAGTTTATTGATATCGATAACCCAGTTTAAGAGCAGATGCGAGATAAGGGGTACGAGTCGAGTGTATGCGTCGTTCTCTAGAATTGAGCAGGTAACCTGTATAGTTTATCTGCTCGCTTAAGGAGATCCCCAACTCATTCGTCCCTCGTTCTTGGGGATGACGATATTATTTTATTCGTTCACTTCGCATTCTTGAGGATGACGGGGTTGAGAGCGTACAAAAGAAAAGGGGTTGATGTTCTCACATCAACCCCTTTTAACATTATGATTTATAGCAACTATTCACGTTCGTGAAGTGCTTTAAAGTCACGTTGTTCTTCACCAGTATATAGCTGACGAGGACGACCGATACGGTTCGTCGGATCGCTGTGCATTTCGTTCCAGTGAGCAATCCAACCGATGGTACGAGACATCGCGAAGATTACTGTAAACATAGATACTGGAATACCGATTGCTTTCAGAATGATACCTGAGTAGAAATCTACGTTCGGGTATAGCTTCTTAGAAACAAAGTACTCATCAGAAAGAGCGATACGTTCAAGTTCCATCGCTACGTCTAGTAGTGGATCTTGGATGTTTAGCTCTTTAAGCACTTCGTGACACGCTTCGCGCATTACTGTTGCACGTGGGTCGTAGTTCTTGTAAACACGGTGACCGAAGCCCATCAAACGGAATGGGTCATCTTTGTCTTTTGCTTTCGCAACGTATTCTTCAATGTTATCTACGCTACCGATCTCTTCAAGCATGCGCAGACAAGCTTCGTTTGCACCGCCGTGAGCTGGGCCCCAAAGTGATGCGATACCTGCTGCGATACACGCAAACGGGTTAGCACCAGATGAACCAGCAAGACGCACTGTAGACGTAGAAGCGTTCTGTTCGTGGTCAGCATGTAGAGTGAAAATCTTATCCATTGCACGAGCAACGATAGGGTTCACTTCATACTCTTCACATGGGTTTGCAAACATCATGTGTAAGAAGTTTTCTGCGTAGCCTAGGTCGTTACGTGGGTAGATAAACGGCTGACCGATTGAATATTTGTAACACATTGCAGCCAGTGTTGGCATTTTTGAAATCAGGCGGTATGCCGCAATTTCACGGTGTGTATCGTTGTTGACATCAAGTGAGTCGTGGTAGAACGCCGCTAGAGCGCCTACAACACCACACATTACAGCCATAGGGTGAGCGTCACGACGGAAGCCGTGGAAGAAACTAGCGATTTGCTCGTGCACCATAGTGTGACGTGTCACGGTAGTCTTGAACTTTTCGTACTCAGCTCGAGATGGGGCTTCACCGTAAAGAAGTATGTAACATACTTCTAAGTAATCAGCGTTATTGGCAAGTTGGTCGATTGGATAACCACGATGTAAAAGAATGCCTTTTCCACCGTCAATAAAAGTGATTTGAGACTCACAGGATGCAGTGGCAAGAAAACCAGGGTCAAAAGTGAAAAAACCATTAGAACCTAGTGTACGAACATCGATCACTGGAGTACCAAGTACACCTTCTGTAATCGGCAGCTCGATTGGCGCTTGACCTTCAATGTGAAGGGTAGCTTTCTTATCCGCCATAACAATCTCCTTTGTTTATTATTTAATCCGTCCAGGATGTTTATGTGCCATTTTTTTACTGGTCTTACGTGGGAAAGTCAATTTTTCTGAAGCTTTGTGTGCACTTGTTAGTGTTTTTTACATTAAATTCGTTAAAAATCTGGTCTGTGTAGCATTATTTGTTACATCAATTGTATTAGAATGTTGCCAGTCGTATAGTGACGCTGAAAAGTTTGGTTAAAACCTTATAAATGCAAGGCTAAGAAGAAATGTGAGGTGTCTTTCTTAATCGAGCAGTTAACAATTATTTTACAATTATCTAAGGCTCAACTTCAGTTATTTGTTAAGTTAATGTTAAATTTTGAAGGTTTACAATCAAATTTTGTCCATAACAATATCATAAGGTTATTTAATGACCATAATGCTCAATGGAGCTGAGTGAGCAAGCCCGTGAAAGAAAGAAAGACAAGACCTGTTAATTTAGATTTACAGACCATCCACTTTCCAATCACAGCAATAGCTTCCATCCTACACCGTGTGTCTGGGGTGATAACTTTTGTCGCGATTGGAATTCTGCTTTGGTTACTATCCATTTCCCTCTCATCCCCAGTAGGCTTTGCCGAAGCTAGCGACATTGTCGATGGTTTCTTCGTGAAGTTTATTCTGTGGGGCATTTTAACCGCTTTGGCTTACCACATTGCTGGTGGTATTCGTCACCTTCTTATGGACCTTGGTCACTTTGAAGAGCTGGAATCTGGCGCTAAGAGCGCTAAGGTTGCATTCGCAGCAACAGCGGTATTGTCTCTACTAGCGGGGATCTTAGTATGGTAAACAACGTTTCTACTTTTGGTCGTAATGGTGTCCACGATTATCTATTGATTCGTGCAACTGCCATCATTATGACGCTTTACACTATCTACCTAGTTAGCTTCTGTGCTTTCTCTGGTGATATCTCTTACGCATCTTGGACGCAATTCTTTGGTGGAACCTTCACTAAAGTCTTCACCATGTTAGCGCTTACTTCTGTTTTGGTTCACGCGTGGATCGGCCTATGGCAAGTACTAACTGACTACATCAAATGCGCAAAACTGCGTGTTGGTCTTCAAGTCGGTGTTGTTGCAGTTCTTCTTGGATATTTCTTCTCTGGTCTGTTTATTTTGTGGGGTGCGTAAGTGACTATTCCTGTTCGTGAGTTTGATGCCGTAGTTATCGGCGCTGGTGGTGCAGGTATGCGTGCCGCACTGCAAATTTCTGAGCAAGGCCTTTCTTGTGCATTGCTTTCTAAAGTTTTCCCTACTCGTTCTCATACGGTTTCAGCGCAAGGCGGCATCACTGTTGCTCTTGGTAACGCGCATGAAGACCATTGGGAACAACATATGTATGACACAGTAAAAGGTTCTGATTACATCGGTGACCAAGACGCTATCGAATACATGTGTAAAAACGGTCCTGAGTCGGTAATCGAACTCGAAAAAATGGGCCTACCTTTCTCTCGTTTTGAGAACGGTACTATTTACCAGCGTCCTTTCGGTGGTCAATCTAAAAACTTTGGTGGTGAGCAAGCGGCTCGTACCGCAGCTGCAGCCGACCGTACTGGTCACGCTCTGCTTCACACGCTTTACCAACAAAACATTAAACACAAAACGACTGTTTTCTCTGAGTGGTATGCACTGGATCTTGTTAAGAACGAAGATGGTGCAATCTTAGGTACTACCGCGCTTTGTATGGAAACGGGCGAGGTTTGCTACTTCAAAGCGAAGGCAACAATCCTTGCTACCGGAGGTGCTGGTCGTATCTACGCATCAACAACCAATGCACATATTAATACTGGTGACGGTGTTGGTATGGCGATTCGTGCTGGCGTTCCTATGCAAGACATCGAAATGTGGCAGTTCCACCCAACGGGTATCGCTGGTGCAGGTGTATTGGTAACGGAAGGTTGTCGTGGTGAAGGTGGTTACCTTCTCAATAAAGACGGCGAACGCTTCATGGAACGTTACGCACCAAACGCTAAAGACTTAGCGGGTCGTGATGTTGTTGCTCGTTCAATGATGGTTGAAATTCGTGAAGGTCGTGGTTGCGATGGCCCTTGGGGTCCACATATTAAGCTTAAGCTTGATCACTTAGGTAAAGAGACGCTTGAATCTCGTCTTCCTGGTGTATGTGAACTTTCTCGTACCTTTGCTCACGTTGATCCAGTGAAAGAGCCAATCCCAGTAATCCCGACATGTCACTACATGATGGGTGGTGTTCCAACACAAGTTTCTGGTCAAGCTATTAAGCAAACCGAAGACGGCAGCGATGTTGAAATCCAAGGTCTATTTGCTTGTGGTGAAATCGCATCAGTATCAGTACATGGTGCCAACCGTCTAGGTGGTAACTCACTGCTTGATTTGGTGGTATTTGGTCGTGCGACAGGTCTACACCTAGGTGAGACACTGAAGAAGCAAGACGAAGCGAAACCTGCAACTGAAGCTGACATTGAGCGTTCACTAGAGCGTTACAACCGTTGGGAAAACAGCACAGACGGCGAAGATCCAGCGCAAATCCGTAAAGATCTTCAGCAATGTATGCAGAACAACTTCTCAGTATTCCGTGAAGGCAAAGCAATGGCTGAAGGCCTAGAAGAGCTAAAAGCGATTCGCGAGCGTCTGAAAAATGCACACCTATCTGATAAGTCTACAGAGTTCAACACTCAACGTATCGAGTGTCTAGAGCTTGAAAACTTGATGGAAACGGCATTCGCAACGGCTGTTGCTGCAAATTTCCGTACAGAGAGCCGTGGCGCACACGCTCGATTCGATTTCCCTGACCGTGATGATGAGCAATGGCTATGCCACTCACTTTACAACCCAGAGTCAGAGAGCATGACTAAGCGTGGTGTAAACATGGAACCTATCCATCGTGAAGCGTTCCCACCAAAAGCACGTACGTACTAAGGAGATATGACCATGAAACTGAATTTCTCTTTATATCGTTACAATCCAGATGTCGACCAGAAACCTTATATGAAGGAATACACTCTAGAAGTGGATGAAGGTTCAGACATGATGCTTTTGGATGCGCTTATTCTGTTGAAAGAGCAAGATCCAACAATCTCATTCCGTCGCTCATGCCGTGAAGGTGTATGTGGCTCGGATGGTTTGAACATGAACGGTAAAAATGGCCTAGCGTGTATCACGCCATTGTCTGCGCTTTCGGGCCAAGACAAGATTGTGATTCGCCCACTGCCTGGCTTACCCGTTGTTCGTGACCTGATTGTAGACATGACTCAGTTCTACGATAACTACGAAAAAGTGAAGCCATTCTTAGTGTCTGATGGCAATGTGCCACCGGCTCGTGAAAACTTACAAAGCCCTGATGAGCGTGCTCATTTAGATGGATTGTACGAATGTATCATGTGTGCATGTTGTACAACGTCATGCCCATCATTCTGGTGGAACCCTGACAAATTCATCGGACCAGCAGGCCTGCTTGCAGCGTACCGTTGGCTAATTGATAGCCGAGATACAGCGACAGACGAACGTTTGTCCGATCTTGATGATGCATTTAGCGTTTTTCGTTGCCATGGCATCATGAATTGTGTAAGTGTTTGTCCTAAGGGATTAAATCCGACGAAAGCTATTGGTCACATCAAGACCATGCTAGTGAATCGTTCGGTTTAAGTTATATAAAAATTGCCGCCCTAGAAGTTTTGGGGCGGCCTTTTAATAGCTCGGCATAGACCGCAGCAAACGTGAAAACTACTGGTTAAGGGAAAATATGCACAACGGCGTGATGAAGGCATGGCTCGAGTCTTCACACTTGGCTGGCGCCAATGCAACGTACGTAGAAGAACTCTATGAACTGTATCTAAGTGACCCAGATTCGGTAAGTGACGAATGGAGAAGTGTTTTTGAAGAACTGCCTGTGCAAGCTTCAGAGACAGTGGAACAACCACACTCTCGTGTTCGTGAATACTTCCGTCGACTCGCTCAAGAAACAAAGCATTACAGTGTCCAAGTTAGTGATCCAGATGTCGATGCGAAACAAGTAAAGGTTCTGCAACTTATTAATGCCTATCGATTCCGAGGGCATCAAGCAGCAAATCTAGACCCCCTAGGTTTATGGAAAAGAGCGACAGTTGATGAACTGGACCCTTCTTTCCACACTCTTACCGAAGATGACCTCAATGAGACGTTCAACGTCGGCTCTTACGCCATTGGCCAAGAGACGATGGTGCTTAAAGATCTCTACAAATCTCTAAAGCAAACGTATTGTGGCTCTATTGGTGCTGAATACATGCACATGACAAATACAGAGCAAAAGCGTTGGATCCAACAACGTTTAGAGTCTGTATCTGGTCAACCCTCTTTCAACAAAGAAGAAAAGCAAGCTTTCCTAGAAGAGCTAACTGCTGCTGAAGGTCTTGAGCGCTATCTTGGTGCGAAATTCCCAGGCGCAAAACGCTTCTCGTTGGAAGGTGGTGATGCTCTTATCCCAATGACGAAAGAAATTATTCGTCATGCTGGCGGACAAGGCATGCGTGAAGTTGTTGTTGGTATGGCTCACCGTGGTCGTCTAAACATGTTGGTCAACGTGCTTGGTAAAAAGCCACAAGACCTGTTTGACGAGTTTGCGGGCAAGCACGATGACACGTGGGGTACTGGTGATGTGAAATACCACCAAGGCTTCTCTGCGGACTTCGCAACGCCAGGCGGCAACGTTCACTTAGCACTAGCATTTAACCCATCTCACTTAGAAATCGTAAACCCGGTAGTTATCGGTTCAGTACGTGCACGTCAAGATCGCCTTGGTGATAATGATGGTAGCCGTGTACTTCCAATTACTATCCACGGTGACTCAGCTATCGCTGGTCAGGGTGTAGTACAAGAGACGTTTAACATGTCTCAAGCTCGTGGTTTCTGTGTAGGTGGTACAGTTCGTATCGTTGTAAACAACCAAGTTGGTTTTACAACGTCTAACCCTCGCGATACACGCTCTACGATGTACTGTACCGATATCGCGAAGATGGTTCAGGCTCCGATTTTCCACGTTAACTCTGATGATCCAGAAGCGGTTGCGTTTGTTGCGCGTCTTGCATTGGATTACCGTAATACGTTTAAGCGTGATGTTGTTATTGATTTGGTTTGTTACCGTCGCCACGGTCACAATGAAGCCGATGAGCCGAATGCAACACAGCCTTTGATGTACCAAAAAATCAAGAAGCACCCAACACCACGTAAGCTTTACGCTGACGTGCTAATGGAGCGCGGTGAGTTTGGTATTGATACAGCAACTCAGCTAGTTAACGAATATCGTGATGCACTTGATCACGGTGAAGTTGTGGTTAAAGAGTGGCGTCCAATGGCACTTCACTCAGTAGACTGGTCTCCTTACCTAGGTCACGACTGGAACATCGAGTGGGATAACAAGATTGATATCGAGCGCCTGAAAGAGCTTGGTACCAAACTTTGTCAATACCCGGACAGCCACAAGCTGCAAAGCCGAGTAAATAAACTGTACAACGATCGTACTGCCATGGTGAATGGTGAGAAACAAGTCGATTGGGGTATGGCTGAAACTCTGGCATACGCAACACTTGTTGACGACGGTAAGCGTATTCGTATCTCAGGCCAAGATTCAGGTCGTGGTACGTTCTTCCACCGTCATTCAGTACTGCACAATCAATCAGATGCAAGCACGTATGTTCCTCTTGCGAACATTCATGATAAACAAGGGCCATTCCAAGTGTTTGACTCTGTGTTATCTGAAGAAGCGGTACTCGCATTTGAGTATGGTTACGCGACAGCAGAGCCAAGCGGTCTAACCCTTTGGGAAGCTCAATTTGGTGACTTCGCAAACGGTGCACAAGTTGTTATCGACCAATTCATTTCATCAGGTGAGCAAAAGTGGGCACGTCTATGTGGTCTAACTATGCTGCTTCCTCACGGTTATGAAGGCCAAGGCCCAGAGCACTCTTCTGCACGTCTTGAGCGTTACCTTCAGTTATGTGCTGAACAAAACATGCAGGTTGTTGTTCCTTCAACACCGGCACAGGTTTACCACATGATTCGCCGTCAGGTTGTTCGACCAATGCGTCGTCCACTGATTGTAATGTCACCTAAGTCATTGCTTCGTCACCCTCTGTGTACTTCTTCTCTTGAAGATTTGGCAGAAGGCACGTTCCAACCAGCTATCGCAGAAATTGATGATCTGGCTCCTGAGAACGTAAAACGCGTCGTGTTCTGTTCAGGTAAGGTTTACTTTGACCTGCTTGACCAAAGACGTAAGAACGAGCAAGACGATGTCGCTATTGTACGTATTGAGCAACTTTACCCGTTCCCTTATGAGGACGTGAGAGCTGCCATCGCACAATACACAAATGTAGTCGATTACGTTTGGTGTCAAGAAGAGCCACAAAACCAAGGTGCTTGGTACAGTAGCCAACATAATTTCCGAGCTGCTATCCCAGTAGGTGCTGATATTCAATACGCAGGTCGTCCTGCATCAGCATCACCAGCTGTTGGCTATATGTCAGTACACTTGAAACAACAAAAAGCGTTAGTTGACGACGCTTTGACCCTACTTAAGAACTAGAAGTAAAAGGAAAATACGCACATGACAATTGAAATTCTGGTTCCAGATTTACCTGAATCTGTGGCTGATGCAACAGTTGCTACTTGGCACAAAAAACCGGGCGAAGCGGTTGCACGTGATGAAGTCATTGTAGATATCGAAACAGATAAAGTAGTTCTAGAAGTACCGGCTCCTGAAGCGGGTGTTCTGGAAGCTATCATCGAAGAAGAGGGTGCTACGGTACTTTCTAAGCAGCTTTTGGCTAAAATCAAGCCGGGTGCTGTCGCTGGTGAACCAACGAAAGACACCACTGAAGATACAGAAGCATCTCCTGATAAGCGCCATAAAGCTGCGCTAACAGAAGAGAACAACGACGCACTAAGCCCAGCTGTTCGTCGCCTGCTTGCTGAGCACAACCTACAACCAGCTGACGTTAAAGGCACTGGTGTTGGTGGTCGTATTACTCGTGAAGACATCGACGCACACCTAGCAGCAGCGAAAGCGGCTCCGGCAGCAGCATCTGCACCAGCAGTTGAAGCGCCAGCAGCGGCTCGCAGCCAAAAACGCGTGCCTATGACTCGCCTGCGTAAGACAGTTGCAAACCGTCTTCTAGAAGCGAAAAACAGCACAGCAATGCTGACTACTTTCAACGAAGTGAACATGAAGCCAATCATGGACCTTCGTAAGCAGTACAAAGACCAATTCGAGAAACGTCACGATACGCGTCTTGGCTTCATGTCTTTCTACGTGAAAGCAGTAACAGAAGCACTGAAGCGTTTCCCAGAAGTGAACGCTTCTATTGATGGTACAGATATCGTTTACCACAACTACTTCGACATCAGCATGGCGGTATCTACGCCACGTGGTCTAGTGACTCCAGTACTCAAAGACTGTGACACACTAGGTTTCGCTGATATCGAAAAAGGCATCAAAGAGCTAGCAATCAAAGGTCGTGACGGCAAGCTAACGGTTGATGAACTGATGGGCGGCAACTTCACTATCACAAACGGTGGTGTATTTGGTTCTCTAATGTCTACGCCAATCATCAACCCGCCTCAAGCGGCAATTTTGGGTATGCACAAAATCCAAGACCGTCCAATGGCTGTTGATGGCAAGGTAGAGATTCTACCAATGATGTACCTAGCGCTTTCTTACGACCACCGTCTAATCGATGGCCGTGAATCAGTTGGCTTCCTAGTGACCATCAAAGAGCTTCTAGAAGATCCTGCACGTCTGCTATTAGACGTTTAGTATCGCTAAAACGTCTAGTTAACCCCGTTAGCTAGACGTAAAAAGTTTCAAAGGCTAGGCTGCTCAACGTCTGGCCTTCAATTGAACTGTAAAGCCATTAGAAAATGGACAGCAGTTGTTTTGAGAAGACCCTACAGACGTAACACAGGAAACTGTGTCGTTATGGAAATAATAATCCCTTAAGGGAAAATAAACGGAATATCAAAATGAATTTGCATGAATACCAAGCCAAACAGCTGTTTGCAGAATTCGGTTTGCCTGTACCAGAAGGTTTCGCATGTGATACTGCACAAGAAGCTTTCGAAGCTGCAGGTCGTATCAGTACAGCCAAGAAAGTCGTTAAGTGTCAAGTACACGCTGGTGGCCGCGGTAAAGCGGGCGGCGTAGAGCTACATGACACCAAAGAAGGCGTTAAAGAGTTTGCACAAAAGTGGCTAGGTAAAAACCTAGTGACTTACCAAACAGACGCTAATGGTCAGCCTGTAACTAAGATCCTAGTTGAAGAAGCATCAAACATTGCTAACGAACTTTACCTAGGTGCTGTTGTTGACCGCGCAACGCGTAAAATTGTATTCATGGCGTCAACTGAAGGCGGTGTGGACATTGAGAAAATCGCTGAAGAAACTCCAGAGTTGATTCACCAATCAGCGATCGATCCTCTAGTAGGCCCTCAAGCTTACCAAGGCCGTGAACTGGCGTTCAAACTTGGTCTAGTTGGCGATCAAATCAAACAGTTCGTTAAGATCTTCATGGGTCTTGGCCAAATGTTCTCTCAGTACGACCTAGCTCTACTAGAAATCAACCCGCTTGTAATTACTGGCGAAGGCAACCTGCTTTGTCTAGACGGCAAGATCAACATCGACTCAAACGCGATGTACCGTCAGCCTAAACTACGTGAAATGCACGATCCATCTCAAGAAGATGAGCGCGAAGCACACGCAGCACAGTGGGAACTGAACTACGTAGCACTAGATGGTAACGTTGGCTGTATGGTTAACGGTGCAGGCCTTGCGATGGGTACGATGGATATCGTAAACCTACACGGCGGCAAGCCAGCAAACTTCCTTGATGTAGGCGGCGGCGCGACAAAAGAACGTGTAGCTGAAGCATTCAAGATCATCCTTTCTGATGATAATGTTAAAGCAGTACTCGTAAACATTTTCGGTGGCATCGTTCGTTGTGACATGATCGCTGAAGGTATTATCGGTGCAGTTAAAGAAGTCGGCGTAACAGTTCCTGTAGTTGTTCGTCTAGAAGGTACAAACGCAGACCTAGGTCGCGAAGTACTTGCTAATTCTGATGTTGATATCATTGCAGCTGAATCTCTAACAGATGCTGCTCAGAAAGTTGTTGCTGCTGCGGAGGCTAAATAATGTCTGTATTAATTAACAAAGACACTAAAGTAATCTGTCAGGGTTTCACTGGCGGTCAAGGTACATTCCACTCAGACCAAGCTATCGCATACGGTACGCAAATGGTTGGTGGTGTTTCACCTGGTAAAGGTGGTCAAACTCACCTAGGCCTTCCAGTATTCAACACAGTACGTGAAGCGGTAGAAGTAACTGGCGCAACAGCAACAGTTATCTACGTACCAGCTCCTTTCTGTAAAGATGCAATCCTAGAAGCGATTGATGCAGGTATCGAACTGATCGTAACGATCACTGAAGGTATCCCTACAACAGATATGATCGACGTTAAAGTGAAGCTAGAAGAAACTGGCGTTCGCATGATCGGTCCTAACTGTCCAGGTCTTATCACTCCAGACGAGTGTAAGATTGGTATCATGCCTGGTCACATCCACAAGAAGGGTAAAGTAGGTATCGTATCTCGTTCAGGTACTCTGACATACGAAGCAGTTAAGCAAACAACAGATGAAGGCTTTGGTCAGTCTACATGTGTTGGTATCGGTGGTGACCCTATCCCAGGTTCAAACTTCATTGATATCTTGAAACTTTTCCAAGAAGACCCAGAAACTGAAGCAATCGTAATGATTGGTGAAATCGGTGGTACTGCGGAAGAAGAAGCGGCTGATTTCATCAAAGCAAACGTAACTAAGCCAGTTGTATCTTACATCGCTGGTGTTACTGCTCCTCCGGGCAAACGTATGGGCCACGCAGGCGCAATCATCTCTGGCGGTAAAGGTACTGCTGAAGATAAATTCGCAGCACTAGAAGCAGCAGGCGTTAAGACTGTTAAGTCTCTTGCTGACATCGGTAAAGGCCTACGTGAAATCACGGGTTGGTAATCAGCTGGCTTTTATCGATTGAGATAGAAGTTAATTGAAACGATATTAAAAAGGCTTGGTCACTGACCAAGCCTTTTTTTATGTTTTCGAGATACGAGATCGTACTGCTAAGTGCTAAGCTCGACTTCTAACCATTTGAGATAGCATAAACATTGCTGCCGCACTGATAACCACAGACGGGCCAGCAGGCGTATCATAGAACCAAGACAAGCTTAATCCACCGAATACAGCGATAGAGCCAATAATTGATGCAAGGAAGGCCATCTGCTCAGGTGTGCTCGAGAACTTCCTTGCCGTTGCTGCAGGAATAATCAGTAGCGATGTCATGATTAACGCACCAACAAACTTCATACCGACAGCAATCACGATACCGACCAATAGCATCAGAATCAGACGCATTAAATCAATGTTGATGCCATCAACCGCCGCGAGATCTTCGTTAACCGTCGTTGATAGTAGTGGTCGCCAAAAGATAGCAAGTACTAATCCAATCACAGCAGCACCCGCATAGATGAACACTAAATCCGTTGGAGATACTGCCAGCAAGTCACCAAATAGGTAGCTCATTAGGTCAACACGAACGTTATCTAAGAAACTGACAGCAACCAAACCAAGTGATAGCGCACTGTGCGCCAAAATACCGAGTAGGGTATCGGTCGCGACCAGCTTTTGTTTTTGTAAAGTCACTAGCAACACGGCCAGCATCAAACAACAAATCAGCAGCGCGAAATACAAGTTAATGTTGAACAGAAAGCCAAGTGCTAAGCCCATCAAAGAAGCGTGAGCAAGCGTGTCACCAAAGTAAGCCATCTTACGCCACACCACGAATGAACCTAGTGGGCCTGCAATTAGTGCAATACCCAAACCCGCCAAAATAGAGGGAAGAAGAAACTCAAGCATTAGTGGTGTCCGTGTTTATGGTTTGAACATTCATGCACGTCGCCTTCGACAGGCTGGCCTGCGAGATCATGATGGTGATGTTCGTGTTGGTGATGATAAAACGCTAGCGTCTCTTGGGTCGCGGTGCCAAAGAGCGCAATATACGAAGGATGGTGTTTGATGTCTGCAGGTGCGCCTGAGCAACAGATGTGGTGGTGTAAACAGATAACATCGTCTGTTTTTGCCATCACTAAATGCAGATCGTGTGAAACCATAAATACGGCACAACCAAAGCGGTGGCGAATGGTGTCAATCAAGTCATACAGGTCTATTTGCCCTTGAACGTCGACGCCTTGAGCCGGTTCATCGAGAACCAGTAGATCTGGTCTTCTTAGCAATGAACGAGCAATGAGCACACGTTGGTTTTCTCCGCCAGATAGCTGGTGCATGTTACTCTTCTGCAGATGTTCAGCACCAACAAGCTTCAATGCTTCAAGGATCTCTTGCTGACTGAAATTGCCAGTGAGTTTTAGAAAACGCTCTACGTTGAGCGGTAGGGAATCATTGAGCTTTAATTTTTGTGGTACATAGCCAATTTTCAGTTTTTTAGCTTTTGTTATTGTGCCTGAAAATTTGGTCTGTAAACCCAGTACCACTTTTACTAATGTCGACTTTCCTGCACCGTTTGGCCCAATCAGGGTGGTGATTCTGCCGCGCTCTAAATTTAGAGAGATGTTGTCTAGAACTTTTCGACCGTCAAATTCGACGCTCACAGAATCTAGTTGGATTAAGTTATCCATGAATAGAACTCATTTGCAATTCGCTAATGTTATAATGTAACATTTACCTCAAGCCTAAGCTACTTTTCTATTATCGAGGGATTATGTCACGTTCATCTTTTATACTTGCTACTTTGCTTTTAGCGCCAAGTGTCGCAAGTGCCAATACTATTCTAACAAGCTTTAAACCAATTCAAATTATTGTGACAGAATTAACGCAAGGCGTTAGTGAGCCGGATGTGTTGATGAACAGCAATGCTTCGCCGCATGATTATGCGCTTAAGCCATCGGATGTCAAAAAAGTTCATAGTGCCGATATGGTCATCTGGTTCGGCCCTGACCTAGAAGCCTTTCTGACTAAGGTGATTGGTTCAAAAGAAAATGTTATCAAGATCAGTGATATTCCCGGAATCAACTTGCGAGAGTTCGGACACGAAGAGCATGACCACGATGCACATGAAGGGCACCACCACGGTAGCCATGACCCGCATTTTTGGTTAGGTATCGAGCAAGTTGAAGTAGCTGCAAAATACATCTCAGCTAAGTTGATTGAATCTGATCCAGACAACGCAATGGCGTACCAAGAGAATCTCGATTCATTCCTGATTGCATTGAAAGAGAAGCAACAGTCTATTCGAGAGCAACTTGCACCCGTGAAAGACAAAGGTTACTACGTTTTTCATGACGCGTATGGTTACTTTGAGCAAGAGTTTGAGCTAAATAACTTAGGTCACTTTACGGTGAGCCCAGAGCGTAAGCCGGGTGCAAAAAGCCTGATCGCTATTAAGAAAACGATAGTACGTGAAAACGTTCAATGTGTGTTTTCTGAGCCTCAATTCACTCCTGCTGTGATTGAATCAGTGACGCGCGGAAGTAACGCAAAACAAGGTCAGCTTGACCCTATCGGTTCAACAGTTGAAGTGAAGAGTGGAAGCTATTTCGATTTTCTTCAGCAACTTACAGATAGCTATACAAGTTGCTTAGACGAGAAGTAAGTCATAAACGAGTATTCTTTACTCTACTTTGCTCTCGTTAATTTATGAATCATGCCGCTTTTTGCGGCATTTTCGTGACCGCTAAGATAAAACCTCCTAACAAATAACAAACCTCCTTTCTCCTTTTCTAATTTCCGCTAAAATGGAAAGATAATAATAAGCACAAAAAAACTCAGTTTTTGGTTTAGCAACGATAAGACGTTGTGGTACCCAAAATTTCATGTGTTGTTGCTGTTCAGGATTAAGAGTTGTATCGAATTATCTTCAAAATGTTCATGTTAATGAGCATTTCATTTAGCGTTCTAGCGGTAAATACCTCGCCCTCCGTTTTCTATCCTTTGCCCGCTCAAGCGCAAGGGAATTTCCTTGCGGCTAAAAACTTGTATTTAGGTGCCGGAGGTGGGCTCTGGGTTTATGATGTGCATGGAAAAGTACTCTTTTACGATGGTCGAACTCTATTCCCTCGCAAGGGAAGCTTACTGCAATTTTCTTCGGAAAGAGTCGCCTTTCTGAACGATGAGTTTTGGACATTTTTCGACAATGAGGTCTATCGACATAACCCTGGAATTGGCAACGAATTGGCGTTTAGCCTAAGTCCCGGCGCTGAAATAGCGAATATCGGTGCATCAGGCGATTATATTTGGGTTACTGACGGCAGTAATTTCTATACCTACAACACTCAATCTTTAGAATTCAACACCTACTCTCTACTTAAACTGTACCGATACAATAACAGCAGTGACATTGCGATTAACGACGCTGAGTGGGTACTATCAAAGTGGGTGCTAGCGACCAGTTCTGGCGTTTACCTTTCAGAGAATCAAGAGTTTACCCATGTCACCGCATCAGACAAAAACCATATTGAGACGGTTTATTTTTCGAATGCTCGACGTGAGTTAGTGATCGGTACTTTAAATGGTGCTGTGATTGTTGATCTCGCGAACCCAGACAAAGAGACCATCGTTAAAGGGTCGCATGTTCTCTCGTTGGCCGAAACTTCGGACCAGTATTGGATTGGTACAGAGCACGGCCTTATTAGCTACAACTTTATTACGGGACAAATTACTCGATTCGAACAAGCCGCTAGTCAAGACTTCTCGTTACCGGGTGAGAAAATATATTCGTTGATAAACGATCATGCTGGTGGTATGTGGGTTGCGACAAACAACGGTATCCGATACTTCTCACTGTTCAGCAAAACCTTCTCGAGAACACCCCTAACTGGAATGGGCATGCATTCGAGTAGTGTGGTGATCAATAAAGTACTGCCTGTCAGTGACCAGTTATCTTGGGTCGCGTCTTCAATGGGGCTCTACTTGGTTGATTCTGAAAGTGAAGAGAACCCAATTCGTGTTTACTCTAACCCTGTTAATGATTTTGAGATCTTTGGCTCTTCCATTTGGTTGGCGACCGAACAAGGTATCATCAGTCTAAATACGGAAACACTACAACCCGAAGCCCTTGATTTACCAAGGCCAATTGAGGGAGTGCGTGTTGAAAACCTTGCGCTTCAAGCCGATAACGTTCTTTGGATGACCTCTGGGCAAAACCTCTATTCGTTATCTATCGAAACCATGAAACTGACGAGTTATGGCACTGACTGGTTAGTCGACAAGTTCTTGCCTGCGAAGATCACCGCTCTCAATGTAGGCTTGCTAGGTCGCATCTATATAGGAACGGATCATGGCTTCTACTCGTTCATTGATAAACGAATTAGCTTTAGTCGTTCCAGCGAACGGTTTGGCAAAGTCGTCGATATTGAAAAAGCGAAGGATGGAGCGCAGTGGTTTGCGAGCAGTTATGGCGTGTATCGAATCCCGGATGACAGCTCTATTATTCAAGAAATCACTCTTGTTGAAGACAATATTAGCCCCAACTGCCTGATAAGCGATGACAATGGTGTTTGGTTAGGCTCTTCGAAAGGCATCAGTTATTACGGATTGGATGGGCAACTGCATAAACACATAGGTTCGCCATTTGGTTTGATCACCAATGAACTGGCGGCAGGAGCGTGTGCTCTTTTTTACAGTCAAGATAGCCAACCTTCGAGGCTTGTTTTCGGCTCAAAGTATGGTGTAGTCAGCGCGTTATCTAACGAGTTACTGGTATCAACTACACCTCATAGCCGTGCCTTGTTGAGTAAGATAAGTGTCGACCAACAAACGGTATCACTTGGCGGGAAAACGGCAGAGCTGGATGAGATTCCTTATGGTTCATCGATGGGGTTTAAGCTAGGTATCTTACCAGCAACGTTCGCACCTGCGATGGAATACCGACTGAGCGACGATGAACCTTGGAGTGAGTTTGAAGGGGGCTTGTTAACGCTCGATCATCTTCTTCCAGGGGATTACACACTTGAAGTGAAGCCGGTTAAAGGCTCCCATTATCGCTTTGTGTCAACCAATCAAAGCTTCTCGATTGCGGAGCCTTGGTATCTGACCAATTGGGCTGCAGCAAGCTCTCTGATATTACTGATTGGCGTTGTGACTATCTTAGTCTTTTGGCGTTCGCGTTATGTCACTTTTGCCAACCGGCACTTAAAAGCGCAAGTTGCACTGAAGACAGACCAATTGAGGCACCAAAGCCGGATATTACTCGCCACTAATCAACAGCTTAAAAAGCAGCTATCCGTGAAGAATGCGCTTGTGTCTCACACTGCCAATGAACTCTCTTCTGAAGTGAATCATATTGCTGCGATGCTCCCGAATTGGAATGACGAGCTCGGGAAGTCGCCGATTCTAACCTTGAAAAATGGCTTAGCTCAATTGAGTAATACGCCTCAAGGAGAAGGGCAAGTTTGTTACGATATAATTTTAATCTTAGAGGTGGTACTCAAAGCTTGGCAGGATGACTTAACCAAAGCCGGTATTGAACTGGATATTAAAGTCGAAACAAAACAACGATATGTCTCGTTGCTGTATTTTAATCTCGATATTATCTTCAATAGCTTGGTCGGGAGCATCATCAAGAGAAACTTTAAGTCGCAGAGTATGGTGGTTCTGGTTGAAGAGGTTAAGGAGCATCTTGTTGTAACCATTCGAGATCATGGCATGCCTTTCCCTAAGCTGGCATCAAGCATGGGTGACAATACCGGAAAGTCGACCGACCTTAACATCGAAAAGCTGCCGCTATTGATGAATCAGAGCGGTGGCGAGCTTAATGCCTTTGTTTCGGAGTCTCAAAATAAGGTTCAGCTTTCGTGGCCAATTGAGTATCAAGTACTCGACAATCTCGAAGCCAGCACAATTGAACAGATTGAAACCATTAAGCTTGCCGCCTCAACACCAGAGCAACAAAAACTGACAGCGGAACAAGAGTGGAAGAACAGAGTGTCGCAGCTTGTGAGTGAAAACTACGCTGATGCCGAGTTCAGTACTGCAACTGCCGCTCAGTATTTGTTTATGTCTGAGAGAAGCTTACAGAGACGCTTTAAATCGGCTTACAACAAGACCTTCAAAGAGCACTTGAATGAAGTACGTCTAGAGCATGCGTGTGAGCGCTTACTCGCTGGAGAGAAGATCTCTGATGTGGCGTTTGATTCGGGGTTCAATGACCCTTCCTATTTCAGTCAAAGGTTTAAGCACCACTTTGGCATGTCACCATCTAAGTTTGCTGAAAACAACGAAGAGTAGCACGCAGCGGATACTCAGCTAGAACATAAATAAAGATACTTTAGCCTCGACATTCGTGTTGGGGCTTTCTTATGCTTCTACGAGATGCGAGATGCGAGAT
>NZ_JBFRMS010000013.1:97004-101139 GCF_041470505.1 Vibrio sp. 10N.261.55.C5 | reverse complement strand
CGAGATGCGAGATGCGAGATAAATGGGGAGTTTAAAAAGGTTGTTGGGATAAAACAAAGGGAAGAAAAAAAATATCGTGGCATAGCCGGGGGGACTATACCACGGGTGCCAACGACACCTTCGCTTGCTGCCGGAGTGATATAGCAAAGCCATATCACCTCTGGAATAAAATTAAAGAGAAGTAGTTTCTCTTCGATGGAGTAACTATACGTCCAGCTACTTATTTTACTTATAAAATTAACGACAGATACCTATGAGAAAACCGACATTGTCTCAAGTGATTGATAATTAATGATTTATTTTTGTTTGGGAGGGTTTGTACTAGTGAGGTAGTTCTCGCTAGTTGTTGAAAGTAACGTTTTTGACGTAAACGTTTTTAACGAAACTTACGAGTATGTATTTTCGAAAACATTGATTTCACACAATAGAATTGTGGGCATGTATGTGTATCATGGCGTTAATAACAATCTTTCTCATTATCAGTCACGAATTGGGTACTTATGAAACTCTCACAATTAGAGCAAGGAAAGGCGGCTTCTATTGTTGCACTAACAGGTTTAACACCAGACGTAAGGAAGAAACTTATGGTCATGGGTATGTTGCCAAAAACCGAGGTGACGCTTATCCGCCGTGCACCTATGGGTGATCCGCTTCAAGTTGAAGTGAGAGGTGTTTCTATCGCCATTCGTGAAAGCATTGCAGAACAAATCGAGGTTATCTAAATGGATTATCAAGTTCTTACCGTTGGTAACCCGAATAGTGGTAAAACAACACTGTTCAACGCACTGACTGGTGCTAAGCAGCACGTTGGTAACTGGGTTGGTGTCACTGTTGAAAAGAAGACGGGTTTATACTCGCACGCTGGTGATCAGTTTCAACTAACGGATTTACCGGGTATCTACGCACTAGACAGTGGTAATGATGCGAACAGCATCGATGAGTCTATCGCGTCTCGCGCTGTTTTAACTCACCCAGCAGATGTGATCATCAATGTTGTCGACGCTAGCTGTCTAGAACGAAGCTTATATATGACATTACAGCTGCGTGAGTTGGGTCGCCCAATGATCGTTGTGTTGAACAAAATGGATGTATTAAAGCGCGAACGTCAGGTGATTAACCTTAAAGCACTAGAGAAAGAGCTAGGTTGCCCAGTTCTAAGCTTGTCTGCAAACGATAAAGGTCAAGTGGTTCGCTTTAAAGAGCGTCTGCATAAACTGCTTGTTCAAGGTGTGAGCCTTGACCCTATCTCTATTGATTACGATGCCGCGTTAGAAGCTCTTATCCCTTCTGTTGAGTCACAATTTGATGATGCTGACGTATCTCACCGAGCGCTAGCGATTCGTGCTTTAGAAAATGATTACTTGGTATTGAATGGTTTAGCCCCACAAACTCGCACTCAAATTGATAGCGTGCGTCTTGGTGCCGATTTCGATATTGACCTTGCTGTTGCTGACGCTAAATACACTTTCTTACATGACCTTTGTAAACGTGTTCGTCGCAGCGAAGGCAAACTAAGCCGTAACTTTACAGAGAAAGCAGACCAATTCATTTTGAACAAATGGGTCGGTATTCCTTTCTTCTTCGTTATCATGTACCTAATGTTCATGTTCTCTATCAATATCGGTAGTGCGTTTATCGACTTCTTCGATATTGGTGTTGGAGCAATATTAGTTGATGGTGGACACCACTTATTAGATGGCCATTTACCAGTTTGGTTAGTCACTGTACTTGCTGATGGTATTGGCGGCGGTATCCAAACGGTTGCGACCTTTATTCCTGTTATCGCAGCGCTTTACCTATTCTTAGCGGTACTAGAAAGCTCAGGCTACATGGCTCGTGCTGCATTTGTACTTGATAAAGTGATGCAGAAGATTGGTTTACCGGGTAAAGCATTTGTCCCACTTGTACTGGGCTTTGGTTGTAACGTGCCTTCAATCATGGCAACTCGTACTCTTGACCAAGAGCGCGAACGTAAACTAGCAGCATCAATGGCGCCGTTTATGTCATGTGGTGCTCGTTTACCGGTATACGCACTGTTCGCGGCGGCGTTCTTCCCAGGTGCAGGACAAAACGTAGTATTCGCTCTGTACATCATGGGTATCGTTGCTTCTGTATTTACGGGTTTGTTCCTGAAAAACACGATCTACCCAGGTAGCAGTGATAGCTTAGTGATGGAAATGCCAGATTACGAATTGCCGACAGTGCAAAACGTAATGTTGAAAACTTGGCAGAAGCTGAAGCGTTTCGTACTTGGTGCAGGTAAAACAATCGTGATGGTTGTGGCTATTCTTAGCTTCCTAAACTCTCTAGGTATGGACGGCAGCTTTGGTAACGAAGATAGCGAAAACTCAGTACTGTCTAGAGCAGCTCAAGTTGTAACACCTGTATTCCAACCAATTGGTATTACTGAAGAGAACTGGCCTGCAACGGTTGGTATCATCACAGGTATTTTCGCTAAAGAAGCCGTTGTTGGTACATTAAATAGCCTATATACAACGCCTTCTGATGAAGAAGCAGCTGAGTTTGACTTAGCAGCAAGCCTGCAAGAAGCGGTAATGACGATCCCTGAAAACCTAGCCGGATTGAGCTACTCAGATCCATTAGGTATTGAAGTTGGCGACTTGTCTGACTCTAATTCTGTAGCAGCTGACCAAGAAGTCGATACCTCTATCTTTGGTAACTTGAAAGACAAGTTTGTATCTGGTCATGCGGCATTCGCTTACTTGATTCTTATCCTGCTTTACACGCCTTGTGTGGCCGCGATGGGTGCTTATGTTCGTGAATTTGGTCAGACGTTTGCACGCTTTATCGCGGTTTGGACGATGGCTCTTGGTTACTTTGGTGCGACTTTCTACTACCAAGCGGCAAACTTTGCTGCGCATCCTGTGACAAGTGCAGTATGGATGGTGGCGATTGCTGGTGGTTTTGTGGTGACGTATCGCGTCTTCAAGAAAGTGGGCAGTAAGCAGAAAGCACTAGAGGTGCAAGTAGTATGATTTTAACTGAACTTCATCAATACATTGATAGCCACGGCGTTGCGGCTCGTAAAGAGCTCGCTGCAAAGTTTGGCATGAGTGAAGATGGCGTCGATGCGATGCTGAGTGTTTGGGTCAAGAAAGGGAAAGTTTCTCGCTTGGTCGATACGAATAAGCATGGTCATACAACGCGTATTCGCTACACCATCAGCAAACAAGATGGTTTGTCGCTTAACGTGATGATGTAGTTCGGTCTTCAGACTCTCGTTGAAAAAGGCGAGATTAGAAAATGACAAAGCCGCTTATCTAAGATGAGCGGCTTTTTGTTATGTGTCTTTTCTGAAGTGTTTTGCTTTAAAGCTCAATGAGATGAACTCGAATTATGCTTTCTTGAAGATAGAGCTCAGTGACAGAACGTTTTGGATACGAGTTAGGATAGCGGCTTGATCTTCTTCACTGCGCTGTTCGCCTTTTGTATTACCCCATACTGGGCCGGGCCAAGCAATGTCGTCTTTGAAGCGTGCAATATGGTGGATGTGCAGTTGTGGCACCATATTACCCAGCGCACCAAGGTTCAATTTGTCTGGTTGGAACGTTGCTTCTAATGCTTGGCTTACCGCCTGAGATTCATGTAGGAACTGCTGTTGCTCTTTCATTGGTAAGTGGTGCAACTCTTTTAGGTTGGCACGTTTTGGTACCAAGATAACCCAAGGCACTGCGTTATCTTTGTGTAGCAGGGCTAAGCTCAGTGGAAATTCGCCGATAAGTGTGGTGTCTTTCGCAAGTTGCGGGTGAAGTTCGAAGCTCATGATCTTTCCAATTAATTGTTTTACATGAGTATAAGGTCGGAGTTTGAATGTGGCTAGGGCTTACGTTCTCAATAAGCAGATTCCCTATCACGTTCGTCCCTCACTGTAGGGAATGATGGTGAGAAGAGGGATAACGATTTGGTGTGGTTTGATGGCGCATCATTGATGTTGTCTTGGATTCACTACACCTATTCTCGTCATCTCCTAGAGCGACGAATGAGCGTAATAGGAGATCTCTTGCTGTGTAGGTTAGCTAATCGCTTAAATAATCGAGTAAACAAACCTCCAGACAAAAAAAAGGTTGACGCTTTCACGTCAACCTTTCTAATTTTCTCGAATCTCGAATCTCGA